>CAIVGO010000034.1 GCA_903905445.1 uncultured Bacteroidota bacterium | reverse complement strand
ATTTTTCAGGTTAAAATCGGCGGCTTTATCGCCCACGCCATATGCTTCTGGTGCAATGGTTTGAAAAGACAAAGTAAGCGCCGCAAATACTACGGTGAGGAGTGCAAATACTTTTTTCATGGTGTACTTATGATTGATTTTAGTGAAAATGCAGGGTGTTACTTGTTTTTCCATACTGCTTGAACGGCCAATTCCAATTCGTCGTCTTCAAACTTTTTTTCAAAAAACTGGTGTATACCCTTCGATTTGCATACCAGCAGGGTGCCTGGCAATGCGCCCGACCATTCGGTGCTTACCAGATCGACCCAGGTGTTGGGATCTTTTTCAGCCATGTGCACCACCAGCCCCTCGATGTTTTTTTGACGAATAAATGGCTTGACTTTGGTTTCCAAATCGCGGTTAAAATCGCAATCAACCAGGATCACTTTCACCTTTTGGGGAGCATATTTTTGATGCAGGGCCAAAAAAGAAGGGATTTCAGCCACGCAAGGCGCACACCAGGAGGCCCAAAAGTTGATTACATATAAGGTGTCGTTTTCGGCATTTTTCCATTCCGTCAATTGCGCTGCTTTGATGGATGGTATATGTTGCGCGTGCAGGTTTTGCAGCACCAAAAAGCAGAAAAGGAGCATCAAATTTCGCATAAGAAGAGCATTCGGAAATGACCGACGCACAAAATGAACGCTTAAATAGATAAGTTGTTGAATATAAAAAGACAAATACTTCGAAATTACGCCTGAACAACGGTACGATATAGAAAGGGATCAACGATGCTGTGAAAATTAGGCAAAGGATTTCCTGTTTACATGTTGAAAACCCTTTCTGGTTCTGATTGTTAGACGGCATTATATAAACTACTGCTCGACCATGCAAACAATCCTTATTGCCGGTGGTACCGGACTCATTGGCGATCGATTAAGCGCCTTGTTACAACAAAAAGGGTACACGGTACGCCTGTTGAGCCGCAAGCCGAAAGGCGCAGGGCAATACGCTTGGGATCCTGCAAAAGGCACCCTCGATGTGGCAGCCCTCGAAGGTGTAGAAGCGGTCATCAACCTAGCTGGTGCTGGAATTGCAGATGGCCGCTGGACGGCAGCCCGCAAACAATTGATCATCGACAGCCGTGTTGAAAGCGCCCGCGTATTGCGTACTGCTTTTCAAAAAAATAATATTTTCCCTAAAACCTACCTATCTGCTTCAGCCATAGGTTATTATGGTAATAGTGGCGAGCAGTGGATGGATGAAACTACCGCGCCGGTTGATGATTCCTTTATGGTGGAATGTTGTGGGGCCTGGGAAAACGCTGCGGAAGAAATAGGCGCTTTGGGCATTCGGACTGTGATTTTGCGCATTGGCGTGGTGTTGGCAAAAGACGGTGGTGCCTTGCCGGAATTTGTGAAACCCTTGCGTTTCGGTTTGGGTGCTTATTTTGGAAATGGTCAGGCCTGGTATTCGTGGGTACACCTCGACGATATTTGCCAGATGTTTATTTGGGCGCTCGAAAATGAGCAAGTAGCGGGCGTTTTTAACGCGGTAGCACCCAATCCGGTCCGTAATATTGATTTGGTAAAAGCAACTGCCAAGGCCATGCGGCAGCCTGCTGTATTTGCACCTGCGCCACCTTTTGTATTGCGTTTGATGTTGGGTGAAATGTCGGCGGTGGTATTGAACAGCAATCGAGTATCCTCGGAGAAAATCCGGGCTGCTGGGTTTCATTTTGCGTTTCCGCAGGTAGAAGGCGCGTTGGCGGCGGCATTGAGTGCGTAAGTGCACTTAAAAAAACAGCCGCCCAAGTTCCCTCGGGCGGCCGTAAAAACGTTACCAATCTGTGTCTTCGTCGGGGCTGGTCTTCCATTCCAGTTGCCCGCGTTTTGTGTTTGTTGTTTGTGTAGTCCCTTATCTTTTGAAGAAGTGGCCGAAGGTGCCTTCAAATCCGAGCGAGTAGCCCAGGCTGATGGCGAGTGCCTGCAAGCCGATATCTGCCAATTTGTGGCCCAATTTTTCTTTTTTACCGTGTTTAACGAGCGGAATGGTTGCGCTGACTACAGCAGTTGCCAAAAATGCGTTGTGTGCGGTGGTGAGCACTTTGTGTGCTTTTGAGTAAGGCTGCGCGTTTGCTGGCGCGTCTTTCAGGGTATTTGGTGCGGTCCAGAAGTTGCGGTTAGCATTTGGGAAGCGCTTGAAGAATACATCTTTTCTCCAAAGGATCGACTCGCGCAAGCCACCGGAAACACCAGAAGCGAAAGCCAAAGTTCCTGGCAGGATGGCCTGGCGGATACCGCGTTTCCAGTTGTATTTTACGTTGTTGTTGGTGTTTGTGTTGTTGAGGTGCAGTTCAGCAGCGACTGGGCTGGATGCGTTTTGCAATTTTGCAGCGAACTGTGCGGTGAGCAACATTGGGAAGAAAACGAGGACGATTGCGAAGAATTTCATGGTAACTTTTTTTTGATGTTGTAGCGTTTTGCGCTGTTTGATGATACAAAGATGGGGCGGGGGAGCGCTGGAGTCGTGGGGCTTTCGTTTTTTGGTGGGGATTGGGCTGTGTTTGGTAGGAAAAAGCGCTTGCGCGCTTAGAAGGGGGTTCCACGGAGAAGCTTGGAGGTATGGAGTTACACAGAGTTAAGAGGGGGGGCTTGTGATCCTTTGGTTTGCCTATCTTTGTGCGATGGAAATACTATTTGAAGATTATTATATCATTGCAGTGCATAAACCGGCTGGTTTGAGCACAGAAAGTGGCCATGCCAAGCATCCTTCCATGGAACGGGAACTGATGTTTTATATCACAGAGGAGTTAAACAAAAACTCGAGCTCCTCCCGTTTGAAAAAAACGCCTTATTTGCGGGCAATTCATCGCCTGGATCGGCCTTCGAGTGGGGTGTTGTTGTTTGCCAAGACGAAATATGCACTTACCGCGGTGATGAACCAGTTTGAAGCAGGTACCGTTCAGAAATCTTATTTTGCCAAAACCCAAAAGGCTCCACCACAGGAAAGTGGCACCTTGCAGCATTTTATCAAAAAAGATGAGTCTGGAAAGTTTGCGATTGTTTCTGCACTACAAACCAAGGGCGCGCAAGCATGTTCGCTCGATTATACCGTTTTATCTACCAGTAATGGTGAAACCCTGCTGGATATACAACCCAAAACGGGAAAGTTTCACCAAATTCGGGCACAACTCGCTTTTATCGGCTGTCCAATTGTAGGCGATATACAATATGGTGCACGACCATGGCGCGACCACGAAATTAAATTGATGGCGTATCGTTTATCTTTCAACCACCCCAAATCGAACGAGCCCATGACTTTTATCATTGATCCGCCAACTACTTGGTAGGTCTTACTTTGATTGAAAACCTATGTTGATACGATTTCTTTTGTTGGGCCTCTGCTTTTTCCTTTCCACGAACGGGATGCAGGCGCAGGATGCGGACAATCCTGGAAATGAAAACAACATCATAGATCCCAATATCCGTTCGGCGCAATTGGTGCTCGAAGGGGCGGCTTTATTTTTGCCCATTATGGACATCAATGCGGCCAACAATACCATGCGCTTGCAATTTGATCACATTGGGGAGGAAATCATGGATTATTCCTACACCATTGTACATTGCAACAGCGATTGGCAGCCGTCCGAACTGGAAGACAATCAATACATTAAAGGGTATCCAGTCAACAACGTCGACAGTATTTTTATTTCGCAAAATACCATCATCGACTATACCCATTATTTTGTGAAATTGCCCAATACCAACATGCGCTGGACTAAATCGGGCAATTACCTGTTGAAAATACTTGATAACCAGAACGATCTAAAGGTGGTGCTGGTGCGCCGTTTTGTGGTGGTGGAACCACAATGGAGCATTGATCCGCGCCTGGTGCAAACGGCCATGGTGGATAAATTGCGCACCCACCAGGAATTGGACTTTACCATTAACCTCAAAAATACCCGGGTAAATGCGCCCGCCAATGACATCAAGGCCTTTGTGTTGCAAAACAGTCGCTGGGACAATTGCATCGGCCCCATCGCCCCATTCGGAGGCGGATCCAATACGGTGCGTTTCGATTATCAGGATAAAATTGTTTTTCCGGCGGGCTTGGAATACCGTTTTTTTGACATGCGCCCCCTCGATTACAAAGGCGAATTTGTGCGCAAGATTGATCAGTTTCCCGACCATATCGAAGTGACCCTCAAAACGGATCACAGCCGCTTTGAAACCCAGGTGGTGGTTAGAAAAGATATAAACGGACGCTATATCATCGACAATGCTTCCCAAAACCGCAGCCTTTTGCAGGCCGAATACGCGAATGTACTGTTTTCGATCAGCCAAAATCTGCCGCTGGAGGACGAAGACGTATATGTTTTTGGCGAATTGTCGGACTGGCAGTTAAAGCCGGAGTTCAAAATGGAATTTAATGAAGAAGCCAAGGTGTATTATTGCGAGGTACTGCTCAAGCAAGGCTATTATAATTACGAATACAGGGTTGTAGACCGCAATACCGGTCTGCCTTCGAAGTACGGATTTGAAGGGAATTGGGCAGAAACGGGTAATAAATACACCATTTTGGCCTATTTTAGACCGTTTGGCGCCCAGTATGACCGATTAATGGGTGCTGCAAGCACGGATACAAAACCAAACTAAAACAGCGTATGCGGGTAGTAATACAACGGGTGACCCATGCTGCCGTTACCATTGATGGCGTGTTGAAATCGCGGATTGGTCCAGGATTGTTGATCCTGCTGGGCATCGAACAGGAAGATGGGCTGGAGGATATTGACTGGTTGTGCAAAAAAATTGCCGCCATGCGCATTTTCTCCGATGAGGCCGGTTTGATGAATAAATCGTTGCAAGACATCGCGGGCGAACTGCTCGTTGTGAGCCAGTTTACCTTGCATGCCAGCACCAAAAAAGGCAATCGTCCGTCGTTTATCAAGGCAGCGCGCCCGGAAACTGCCATTCCACTGTACGAACAATTTGTACAAATGCTGGCTGCAGAATCCGGGCGCCCTGTTTCTACCGGCACTTTTGGTGCTGATATGAAAGTTGAATTGTTGAATGATGGGCCGGTGACGATTATTGTGGATAGTCGGGATCGGCAGTGAATCTATTTTACTGATCGCGGCAAAATCAGGTTGTAATTTTCGGCTTTGCTTCTGGGTGGCTATAATCTCCTTACGCTTCTTCAGCGTCGTTGATCCTCAATGCTGTAATTTTTAAATAAAGTCTATCAACATCTTCAAATGTTGCCCTTAAGCCGTTAAAGTCCAGTCTTTCAATTAAGTCTGGTGCAATTTTTAATTTACCGCCGTGGTATTTCAATTTTTTAACTGTACCATTCTTAACGATCCGAAAATACCTAGATAAAATAGTATTCAAAACGCTTTCGGGATGTAGAATGCTTTCCGGGTGCACTCCTCTTAGCGAATTATCATTTTCTATCCTTTCTTCGCCGTGTCGCAATTTTGAAAAACATTGCTCAATTTTATCTGGTTGCGACAATATCCAAGCTTCCATTGCCTGGATCATAAAAAAGACACTGTGCTGCCAGTCGCTCAGGTCATATTGGGCTAAAACAGCGTTTCTCTGTGTCTTAGGAGCCTCCAAATCTATTAAAAGTAACACACTAGGAACCGCAGTCGCGTGTTGTTTAAAAAAATTAACTGTCTGTTTAATGCCGCTTCCGTTTTGAACGATAATTTTCAAATCTTCCTCTGCGAATGCTTTTGAAAACAGCTTGCGAAAACCCTCTCTAAAACGTTGGCTGTTATCCATGGTTAGAGCGCTATGGTTTTCATGGTCTAAGACTGCACCTTCAATGAAAACCTGGATTTCTACCATCGAACTCCTCCTAATTGGCCCCTTAACCACATTTGACCCACTAAGAATTCACCTTCCCATCCTTCAAAATCATCCTCAGATTTAATATTGACCGTTGTTTGATTGGTTTTGTCTTTTTCAAAAACAAGAAGGTCTTCCAACATAAAGCCATTCATTAACAAAGGCGAATGGGTAGCAACGATCATTTGAGAACCCGAATTGGCTGCATGTTGAATTCCCTTGCCAATTGCATTGATCATATCTGGATGCAACCCGATTTCAGGCTCATCAAGGCAAATCACACTACCCCGATTTGGGTTGTAAAAAATTGAACTGAGCAAGAGAAAGCGCAAGGTGCCGTCTGAGATATGTTCGATCGTGATTGTTCTTTCGAGGTTTTTTTCTTTTAAAGATAAAAGCGTTTTACCAGCAGTAGGGGTGGAGAATACCAGCGATCTAAAATGGGGATTGACATTTGTTAGTTCATGGATAATCTGGTCGAATGCGCTCGTTGAACTTGCATTCAAATGGTTCAACAAAAAAGTTAAGTTTCGTCCATCGGGTAATAACCGTTCCTCCGCAAAATAGGGCGATAATTGCCGAATAGGGCTGTCAAACGTACTGTCGAAGTAATCGTATATAGTAATCTGCTCTATTGCCTTTTTTAAGGTATAAAGCGGATAAAAGTTGTCAGGGTCAGAAATTTGCCGCAATACAAGTTCCTGTCTATCAAAGGCATCGATCCTTTTAATATCAATTGGGGAATCCGCTTTTTCCGAAATAACCCCCTGCCCTTTTTCAACTTTTAAGTACGTGAATGGGGTATCTTGTTGGTCGATGCCTTCCGTATAAAGCCATTCAGAGAGGCTGTATTCTCCCTGATTCCCTCTTTTCTGTACCCTTATTTCATAGATCGGATTTTTACCAAATTTAAACCCGGAATTGTTCAAAACCCTGTGTAAAACGTCTTTATCAAATTCATAACGCAGCATAATTTCGTCATGTTCCTCCACCCCAAAATGCACGGCCCCTGCAAATCCGCCCCATTTTTGGGAAAATAGCCTTTGAAACCCATTGCCTGCAATGCTCTCATAAAGCAGTCTAATCGCCTTAATGAAGTTCGATTTGCCGCTACCGTTGATGCCTACCAACATATTGGTATCCATATTCAACGCGATAGGCACCGGATTTCCAAAACTGAAAAAATGCTGTATTGAAATCTGCTTTATCATGGTCGTTTTTTAACTACCCCTTCGCCCAACTTACCCCTTCCTTCCCATCTTTCACCGCAATCCCTACTTCCGCAAGTGCATCGCGGATTTTATCGCTCGTGCCAAAGTCTTTTTGTGCGCGTGCGTTGGCGCGAATATCCAAAATCAGCGACATCAGGCCGTCTACCGTGCCATCTGAACCGCCATCTGCTTCTTCTTTCAGGCCAAAAATGTCGAAAATGAAGTTGTAGTACACGGTTTTGAGGCGTTCGAGCACCCAGGGGGCCAACTCTTTGGCATCCAATTGTTTGTTGGCAATTTTGTGGATATATCCGCCGATTTCATTGAGCGCTGCCAAAGCCACCGCCGTGTTGAAATCATCATCCATGCCACTGTACGCCGCTTCAATCAAATCCAGCAAAGCCCGGTCGGTCGCGCTTTCTGATCCGTCAAAATCTTCGGTGTGCGGTGTCAGGGTTTCCAGCACTTTATAGTTGTCCATCAAACGACGGAAACCTTTTTCAGCCGATTCCAGGCCGTGGTCGGTGATATCGAGCGGACTGCGGTAATGCGCCTGCAACATGAAAAAACGCAGCACCATCGGGGTGTAGCCTTTTTCAATATGCTCGCTTTCACCCCGGAACAATTGCTCCGGCGTGATGGTATTGCCGTCCGATTTGCTCATTTTTTTGCCATTGAGCAACAACATATTGGTATGCAGCCAGTAATTGGCCGGTGCATGGCCGCAAGAACCTTCACTTTGGGCTACTTCGTTTTCATGGTGCGGGAATTTCAAATCGTTGCCGCCACCGTGAATATCAAAGGTTTGTCCGAGGTATTTGGTGCTCATCGCCGAGCATTCCAAATGCCAGCCCGGGAAGCCAGTTGACCAAGGACTTTTCCACACCATAATATCTTGCGGACGGGCTTTCATCCAAATGGCAAAATCGGCAGGATGTTTTTTCTCTTCCTGGTTTTTCAGTTCACGGGTTTCGGTAAACAACTCGTCAATGATCCGGCCCGACAATTTTCCGTATTTGCCCGGATTTTCAGCATTGAATTTCAATACATCAAAATACACCGAGCCATTGCTTTCATAGCCATAACCCCGATCCATAATTGCTTGAACCAGATCAATTTGCTCTGGAATGTGCCCGGTAGCGCGCGGCTCAATGCTGGGCGGCAGGGTATT
>CAIVGO010000033.1 GCA_903905445.1 uncultured Bacteroidota bacterium | reverse complement strand
TACAATGCTTTTGCGCACACGCAATTTTCGGGCAATGGAGATTTGCTGGTATCTTATAATGTAAACAGCAGTGTTTTTGGCGATTTATTCAGCAATGCGGATACTTATCGACCGTATTTTGTACGCATAAAAGGCTGGCAGCAGTAAAAAACAATAAAAAAAGCGTTGACCGAGTTAGCGCCCTTGCACAGGGTATGCTTATTCGGTCAACGCTTGTGTTACTGATAATTACTTCGCCTTTGCAGACCACTCAAATTTCCAATCATACACAATTCCGCCAAAAACGCTCAAATCGATCGTTTGGGTAGATTTGATGGATGAATTTGATGCGCTTGTCAGTTTGAATACTTCTGTGCGAATGTCAGCGGCGTCAAATACATTCACGCCTTTGAGGGTCAATTCTGTTTCAGCAGCATTGAGAGACCAAGTAGTTGGTGCAACCAGGCCATCAAAATCGCAAGTGCCACCACCGGTTCCTGTTACAGCGCCAAAATTGAGTGCATAGGTGCCATTGGTGTTGAAAATGTAGAAGTTGTCCTTCTCACAGTCCAGAATTTGCTCGCTCTCAGGATCTGCCGCCAATACTTTACCCACTTTCGATTTCCAAAGCCAGTTGTAAGTAGTCAACAGGTATTGCACACTTGGCTCTGTGGTGATGATAAAGTCGTTGCTAGCCGTTAAGCCCTGGTTGTCTTCCACCGTAAATTTGAAACGAATTGGGGTTGTAAGGCCTTCAGCCGACAACACATAAGAATGCGTGTGGCTAAGATCCGTGAAGGTTTCAGTGCCTCCTGTACCAAAAGTCGCATCAATATCCACGCCTTTGTACTTGGTGATTTTCAAGGATCTCAATCCGCCCGGTGCTACTGCGGTGGCAGTAACGGTTGCCGTTTGGCCAATTTTTCCGCTAAACGTAGTTGCAGAAAGCGCTACGGTTGGAGCGGGTTTTGCGTCTTCTTCTTTTTTGCAAGAGGAAACCGCGATTGATGCTGAAAACAACAGTCCAACAGCAAGCAGGGAAAGAAAATTATTGTGCTTCATGAAAAAAATGAGTTAGGTTATGAATGAAATTTTTATTAATACGTGCAATTGAATTCTTTTAACAAACCGCCATTTACCCCTACGAGCAGGCGATTTTGCCCCGATTTTGCCTTTAAAACGGCCAAACTCCGTCCCGCGCCCAACACCACCAATCCGCTTTTAGCCGCATCCAGTGCTTCAAAATTGCCCTTGCCATCTCCCAGCAGCAGCAGTCCGTGCAGGGCATCAGCGGGGCCTGCAGTTACTTGCAAGGAGAAATTATTCCCCGCCAGCAAAACATCATCGTGCCCATCGCCATTGAAATCGCGGCAGAGCATCGCGTGAACAGGTGCCACTTGCGCAGGCAATGGCAAGGAATGGGCTATAAAACGGCCATTTGATTGGATAAAACTGGCCGATTGCAGGGTATTGCAGGAAAATACCTGGGCCTTTTGAAGGGCTTCATCGCCCAACATTTCCTGAATGGAGGCTGCTGCATACGATGCATTACGCGGGTATTTTTTGGCGAGGCCATTGATTTGCGCACACAATTGATCGCGGCTATACATGGGCTTTTCTTTGCCCTGGGTGTAGCGACAAAGGATGGCATCGGATTTACCATTGTGGTCAAAATCCTGGAAATAGAGTTTTAATGGGTGTTCCTGACTGGCCTGGAAGGTCGTATTCAAACCCAAATTTCCAGCCAGTATATCAAGATCGCCATCGTGATCTAAATCTATGACTTCCAACGTATTCCACCAGCCCTGGTTCGTGCTTAAGCCCATGCTTTCGGTGGCATTTTTTAAAATGCCTTGCTGGTTTTTAAAAACCGTAATAGGCATCCAGGTTCCGGCAAGCACCAGATCTGCATCACCGTCCTGATCGATATCAGCCCATTGTGCAGCATTTACCAGCCCTGTTTTTTTCAAATCCGGTGCCGCGGCATGGGTGATATCTGTAAAATGACCTGCATCGTTGCGCAACAAGTAACTGCGTGCAGGAAACGGGTAATTGCCGGGCTCGGCGCTTCCACCCACCCACAAATCAAGGTCGCCATCGCCATCCAGGTCGCCGGCACTAACGCAGGCGCCAGGGCTGAACATATCGGGCAGGGCGGTTTTAGTCCAAATTAAATTTCCTTTTCCATCGTTTAGGTACAGTCGATCCTGATAAAATTTGCTGTTCGCTTCCCAATAATTGCCGCCGTTGACCACATATAAATCGACATAACCGTCCAGGTTGGCATCGAAGCATAAGGCGGCTGTTGCGGCAGATTGCGCACTTTCGGCCAATGGTTTTGTGTCAAATTGGCCGTCTGATTTTTGATAAAATAATTGCCCCGCCTGGTCTTTTCCGCCGCCCACATAACAGTCTTCGCGTCCGTCGTGGTTGAAATCGCCCACGGCAATGGGTGGCCCAACTTGAGAAAATCCGTACGGCAACAAGGGCTGAAATTGGAAATCATTAAAAACGGGCTGGATATGCTTGAAATGTATGCTTTCTTGCGCGCGCAGTTCTGCGAACAAGGACTTATTGGGTTGGATCATGGCAGGGGGAGTCTGCCGAGCATCCGATTGATGTAAGGTGATGGTTTGATTGGCTGAAATGTTGGTCAAAATCTGGCTTTTGCCATCATTCCAACGAATTTCCAGGGTGTCGATGCTGGTTTTTTCTCCCAAACCAAAGTGTAACACTGCGCTTACGGACGATAAAAAACCACGCGACAAGTACTGTTCGAGGTATTGCTTTTGGCCTCCCGACGAGATGCGTACGCGCGCGCCCAAACCTGCGGCGTTTTCGGCCATTCCCTCCAATCGAATTTTCAGGAAATGGCTGCTAGTCAATTGATTGGCTTTGTTTTCACCGATTGCTGCTGGCTGATTGATCTTATTGATCACCAAATCCAGGTCGCCATCATCGTCCAGATCTGCATATGCCGCTCCATTGGAAAAACCGGTTTGCGAAAGGCCCCATGCGTCGGAACGCGGTGTAAACGTGAGATCGTGGTTGTTTTGAAAAACCCGGTTATGGGTATTTTTCCCTTTCAATTGCCGCACTTTGGGCATTAAGTCGCGGTTAGCCGCTTCCGTCGTTTTAAACTGCGACAAGTTATTGGAGTAGTCGATAAAATCTTTGTCGGTGATATCGCGCAGATAGCCTGTGGTAATAAACAAGTCCTTCCAGCCATCATTATCCAAATCAGCAAAAAGGGGCGCCCAACTCCAGTCGGTTGCAGCAATACCCGCCATTTGTCCAATTTCCTGAAATACAGGGGTGTTGTACGAGCCGCCATTGCCAGCCAGTTGAAGGGTGTTGCGCACACATTGCGGCGCGTAACCCGCTTGTGCGATGAGTTGTTCTTTATTCCAGGTAAGTGCGCCCGCCATGGTTTTCTGATCAAAGTCGGAAGTGGGTAGCATATCCATGACCGCCAGATCGGGCCGCAGATCATTGTTGTAATCGGCAAAATCGCAGCCCATACTGTTGTAGGATTGGTGCTGGATGTACCGATCAATTTGATTGCTAAATTTCTTCCCACCTTCGTTGATCCAAAGCAAATCATTGTAAATGAAATCATTGGATATATACACATCGGGCCAACCATCCTGATTTACATCGCTGATTGCGATGCCTAGCCCATAACCTTCCGTTAAAATTCCGGCCGCTGTGGTAACATTCGTAAAGGTTTGATTGCCATTGTTGCGGTAAAGATGGTCGTTGCTGCTGCCTTCGCCGTGGGTCTTTTTGGGCAAGGGTGTGTTGAGCGTTTGGCGTTCGTTGGCATGGTTCATCACATACAAATCGAGGTCGCCATCGCGGTCGTAATCGAAAAAAGCAGCCTGGGTGGAATAGGCAGTATCGGCAAGTCCGTAAGCCTCGGCACTTTCTACAAAGGTGGTTTTGCCCAAATGTCCCTGGTTGATAAACAGCAGGTTTTTGCGCCGATTCGGATCGGGATAACCTGCCGTGCAAACATAAATATCTTTCCATCCATCGGCATTTACGTCTGCAATGGCCACACCCGTGCACCATTGGGAGGTATGGATTTGCGCTACCTCGGTTACATCTTCAAACTGTAAATGGCCTTTATTGAGGTATAATCGACAAGCAGTTTCATTTCCGGTAAAGAAAAGATCTTCTTTCCCATCGTTGTTGAAATCGGCCACCCCAACACCGCCACCATTGTAGTAATACACATAGTTGAGAATGTTGAGGCTGTCGTTTTCGGAAAGGGTATTGGTAAAATCAATGCCAGTTTGCGCAGTGGGCAGCATTTCAAACATAGCAGGCTCCGCTTTTCTGCATGCGCAAAAAAGAAAAGGTAACCATATGCCTATTTGAAATGCTCGTGTGTGCATCTTAGTTTTCGTCGGTCATGGAAGGTGGCGCATCTTCTGGTTTGCTGCCCCAGTTTTCATTGGGGTTCGGGCCCATTACGAGCACCAATTTGCCGCCATCTACCAGGTCTTTATGGTAAAACCACGGCTTAGTAAGCGGTTTGCCATCGAGGGTAGCCGATTGTACATACCGGTTTTCTTTTGAATTATTAAGTGCTTCAATCGTGAACATGCCCCCCGGGTAATAAGCAGGGTCGAGGTGAATCAAGACTTTATCAAACAAAGGACTGCCAATTTCGTAGGTAGGCATTACGTCGCAGCCGCCGCGCATTTCGAACAATCCCATGGCGCTCATCACGTACCAACCGCCCATTTGGCCCTGGTCTTCGTCGCCGGGCCAGCCGTGCATGGCATCGCCGCCGTAGTACACTTCCATGATTTCGCGGGCCCATTTTTGGGTGAGCCAGGGCTTTCCGGAATAATTGTAGAGGTAAGCGGCCTGCATATTCGGTTGATTCCCATGGTTAATGGGCAATACACCCATGGCCATCAGACTGTTTTCGCTGGTATATTCGGAGTTGAATTTCCATTTGCGGGAAGTGACAAAACCTTCTTCCAGGCGGCGGTTGAACTCGTCTTTACCCATCAACTGGATGAGTCCTTTCATATCCTGGGGCACAAACCAACTGTATTGCCAGGCATTGCCTTCCACCCAACCTTGTCCGAGAAAAGTAGTACAGCAATAAGGGTTGAAGGGCTGTTTGAAGGTACCATCGGCCATGCGGAGGTTCATGTAGCCTACGCTGGGGTCCCAGATGTTTTTGTAATTGTTTGCCCGGTGTTTGAAGTACCAATAATCGTCGGTTTTACCCAGGGCTTTGGCCATTTGACCCACCGCCCAATCATCAAAAGCGTATTCGAGTGTATTGGAAATGGGGCCGTAATCGTGGGGCACATACCCGAATTTGAGGTATTGATCGAGCCAGCGATTGCCCGCAAAACCGCCCCCTGGATGCGCGATGCCCTGTTCGGTTTGGTTGTGCTTCATCGCGGTGTACGCGTGTTGCGGGTCGTAAAATTTGTGAATTCCCTTTTGGTACGAACTGACAATCAGTTCAATTTCATGGGAAGCGACCATAATGCCCGAGTATTCCAGGCCTTCGGGGCCTTTGCAAAGCCAGCCGCCTTTATCATAAAATTCGATCAAAGAAGCCGTCCATTTATCGGCCAAATCGGGCGTGGCGAGTGTCCAAACCTGGTTGAGGTTCCAGAACGTATTCCAAAAGGCGTCGCCACCGTACATGGGCACTTCCGGATTGGCCATTTGCTGCTCTTTTTCATACATATCCACATATTTGCCGTTTACGTCGCTGTAAATGGTACGGCCTACATACACCCGATATAAGTTGGTGTAAAACTTCTTTTTATCCAATTCGTCCTTGCCCTCTACTTCCAGCACGCCGAGCAGGGTATTCCAATCTTTACGGGCTTTTTCGTGTACTGCATCGAAGTTCCAGCCGAAGGGTTTGGTGATTTCGGTATCGAGGTTGAGTTTTGCTTGTTCGAGGCTTACGAACGAAATGCCTGTTTGAATGAGCAGTTGTTCGTTTTCTTTGGTTTTAAAATGCACAAAAGCGCCGAAATCGGTGTGGTTCCAACCCGAAAACAAAGAATCCACATTGCGCTTGATGCCATCGCGGTTCCAGCCATTGAAGGAGTAAAACGGTTTGTTGAAACGGATGACAAAGAACAATTTGTACTCGTTCCAACCCGCCCCGCGCAGGCTTTGCTGTAAAGAATAGCCCTGAATTTCAGTGTTGCT
>CAIVGO010000032.1 GCA_903905445.1 uncultured Bacteroidota bacterium | reverse complement strand
TCAATCGCATGTTGGATGATTGATTCAGATTCCGGATCAATCGAAGAAGTGGCTTCGTCAAGAATCAAAATATCGGGATTGAACACCAGCGCGCGTACAAAGGAAATCAATTGGCGTTGTCCCATCGATAAGGTTGCGCCGCGTTCCATCACTTCATATTGATAGCCGCCTGGCAAACGTTCTATAAATGCATGTGCGCCAATCATTTTGGCCGCTTCAATAACCGTTTCCTCGCTTATATTTGGATCCCGCAGGGTAATATTCTCCAACACCGTACCGGAAAACAGAAAAACATCTTGCAAAACCACCGCGATTCGACGGCGCAAGGCAAATACTTCATATTCATGAATGTCATGGTTATCAATCAAAATCCGACCGCCCTGAATTTCATAAAACCGGTTGAGCAAGTTGATAATGGTCGTTTTCCCACTGCCTGTGCTGCCAACGATGGCCAGGGTTTCACCAGGCTGTATTTTAAAAGAAACCGATTTTAAAATAGGGTTATCCTCGAGATAAGAAAAATCAACCTGCTCAAATTCTATCCGACCTTCTATTTTCTGCGGAGCAAGCGTGCCAGTATTGTTTACACTATCTGTATTTTCCAACAACGTAAATACCCGTTCTGCTGCAATCAAACCCATTTGCAAGGTGTTGAATTTATCCGCAAGCATGCGAATTGGCCGGTATAACATAGAAATATACAAAGGAAAGGCAACCATGGTACCAATCGTAATATCATCCGACAAAACCCCACGTGCGCCATACCACACCATCATGCCCAGAGAGAGAGCAGAAATGATATCCACCACTGGAAAGAAAATGGCATAAGCCGTGATGGCTTTTAGGTTGGCCGTAGTATAGTCGCGGTTGATCGTCCGAAATTTGTCGGCCTCGCGTTTTTCAGCATTGAAAATTTGCACAATGCGCATACCACTGATACGTTCCTGCAGGTAAGCATTCATCGTAGCAACATGGTTCCGCACCTTCTCATAACTTTTCCGAACGCTTTCCTTGAATTGATAACTGCCCCAAATGAGCAATGGAAATACAGAAAGAACTACCAAGGTAAGTTGCCAAGATGTATAAAACATGATCGCCGTAACAGCAGTCAAGGTCAAAATATCGGCCATAATGGTGATACTTCCTTCCGAAAATACCGTATTGATCGATTCTATGTCATTAATGGTACGGGTGGTGCTTGTACCGATCGGGGTTTTATCAAAATACCGCAAATTTAGGTTCGTAACATGCCGAAATACCTTCACGCGCAAATCACGGATGGTAGCCTGGCCGAGCCAATCAGCGTAATACAGGAAAAAATACCGCAAAACTACTTCTAGGATTAAAAGGCCAAAAATGCCGCAGGCAATCAGGGTCATCCCCTGTACATCGCCTTTAAAAATGTGATCATCCACCATTTTTTGCAATAACAAGGGGCGTAGTGGACCTAAATTGGCCAATATGACAGCAAGGCCGGCAGTAAAATAGAAGGTGCGCTTGTAGGGCTTTACCATAGAAAGCACCCGGCGAAACAGCGAATAATTAAACTTTTGTGCAGGTTGGGACATCCGTTGATGGTTTTTAGGCTATGGGGCAGGGTGCAAACTTAAATCTCGGAACTAAAACCGATTTGGAGGCCGCAAAGTTCGAAAATTTGTAAACAACCCGCAGATTTAATTAAAAAAGCCCATCGTCTTTCGACCATGGGCTATAAAACCAACTCTGTTGTATGAAGCAAAATTATGTAAGCGTGTTTATGCGTATGATGACTATGGAACGAATGGGCACCTTGCTTCGTGCGCATTAGGATGATAAAGTTATGTTAAATTTTATTATTTGCACGATTATTTAAACAGCATGTCCGAAAACTACCCACTTGGTCGGATATTACACCATATTGGCCGATTCTATGGTTGTACAATGCTGCAAGAAGGACTAGATTTCGTGCACAAATCGGATTCAACTTTCAACAAACATTTCAAAATTATGGAAACCAACCTAAACACAATCCCTGATCCATTTAATGTTTCTTACCGCCAACAAGCCATTCGGGCCGGATTGATCCTGGCAGTCATCTCCATCTTCATCGGCTTGATCACCTATGTTGGAGGCCTAACTGAAATGATCCTTAAAAACCAAAGTATATCTACGGTGATTAACTTCATTTCCTTTGGTATCGCCTTGTACGTCATTTATGATACTTGCATCAAGCACCGCCAGCAAGACCTCGGTGGTTACATCAGTTTGGGCCGTTGCATTGGCATCGGAACCTTGAGCGGATTGGTGAGCGGCCTGATTTATGGCGTTTGGGCTTATCTATTCATGTCGGTAATTGCTCCAGAGTTGATGGACCAAATCATCAATACGAGCATGGAAAAAATGGCTGAAAAAGGATTGAGTGAGTCGGAAATAGAGGCGCAAATGAAAATTGCAGCGATGTTCTTTACACCGACTGCATTCGCCATCATCTCGCTGGTATCGGGCGTTTTCTCGAACTTTTTAGCAGGCTTACTCGTCGGTTTGGTGGTTAAAAAGGAGCGACCTTTCGCAAAATAGTCCATTTTCTTCCCTGTTAAATATTAAGTGGCGTATGTGCAAAGCAATTTACACATACGCCACTTACATTTGTCCCCGCTGGCATATCGCCGCAAGGTTTGTTTTTTTATCCCAAGTCATTTTTATGCAGGCTCCAAGTGTACGTTTGGGCATTTTAGGCGGAATCGCCGTGGTGTTTTACTTTTCCATTTTATATTTTAGCAACAAAGCCTTGTTTCTAAATCCAGGCCTGCAATGGGGCGCGCTTGTAATTTACCTCGTGTTTATGTACCAGGCTGCTGTAGCCGATTGCAAATTGCATGG
>CAIVGO010000031.1 GCA_903905445.1 uncultured Bacteroidota bacterium | reverse complement strand
GCGATACTTCCGCCAGGGCCATATAATGCTGATAAATACCTTCCTGGCCCGGCTTATTGTACGATGGATTGCTCGACAAGAGCGCGTCAATCCCCTCAAAATTATACGTCTTTATTTTATCAACCAGTGCTGCGGTGTTGTTGCCGCCAAAAATGCCCGCCACCAAAGGCAAGCGCCCCCGGTTTATTTTAATGGTAAAATCAAGGATCGCGCGATGTTCTTCATCCGAAGTAGTTACCGATTCGCCGGTCGTGCCGAGGCTCACCAGAAACTCAACCCCTCCTTGTATTACGTGTTCAATCAAGCGTTCGAGGCCTTCCCAATCGATATTCCCATTTTTGAAAGGTGTTACCAGGGCGACACCCGTTCCGCTTAGACGTTTTTGCAGACTCATATTGGCTTATGACAATTTTGCTAAATAAAGATGCATTTGTTCGATAAAGTATTGGGGCCCTTTATTTTCCGGTATTTCAAGTTGAAGATCGAAGTCGTTGGCAAACTGGCCCGCCGTACCAATTTTCATCGCAGCATTGGCCGCGAGTGCAACCCAGGCCAGAGTGGGTAAGTTGGCAGGGTTGTAGCAGATGAGCAAATCGAGCGGTGCTTTAACAAAACGATCCACCTTTTCTGATTTTGGCTTGCGGGTCCAATCCGTTTCTTTCAGGGAAAAACCTTCAAAACCGAGTGTTTCGGGCGTTTGTTTGGCTTGGAAAAAACCGAGCAATTGAACTTTTTTGCCATCTTTTTCCAACAATTTTCCGAAGTCACTGAGTACTTTCCAGTCTTTTTCCGCGGTAGCATCAAACAGCAGTCCGATTGTTTGCGCACTTTGGGTGGTGTACAGCTTGCGTTTCCTTTGTTTGGAAGACAAAGCCCGTAAAGCATTTTTAAAAAAAGCAATGCGGATTGATTCCAGCATAGCGTATGTTTTTTCAACGAATTAAAGAAAAGGTCGGGTTATTTGGGATTGGCAACGCTGAGTGGCACCCGTTTGTAGTGGCCCATTTTGCTGTATTTATTAATACGAGCTGTGATGCGCTCTTCCGGATCCATGGGCATAATTTTGGCCAATTCCTGCAAAATATGTTTTTTGAGGGTATTGGCCATTTCTTCCGGTGCATTGTGTGCGCCACCGAGTGGTTCTTTCAAAATACCATCAATCAGTCCAAAATTGAGCATATTGTCGGCATCCAGTTTGAGTGCTTCTGCGGCCTGCTCTTTATAATCCCAGGAGTGCCAAAGAATAGAGGAGCACGATTCGGGTGAAATAACCGAGTACCAGGTATATTCCAGCATAAACACTTGATCGCCCAGGCCAATGCCCAATGCCCCGCCGGAAGCGCCTTCACCAATGATATAGCACAGAATAGGCACCTTCAATTGGGCCATTTCAAACAAGTTGCGGGCGATGGCTTCTGCCTGTCCGCGTTGTTCGGCCTCGAGGCCTGGGAATGCACCGGGGGTATCGATGAGCGTAATAACCGGAAAACCAAAGCGTTCGGCCATTTTCATAAGGCGCAGCGCCTTGCGGTAACCTTCCGGATTGGCCATGCCAAAGTTGCGGTATTGGCGCATTTTGGTATTCACGCCTTTTTGATGCCCGATGAGCATCACCGTTTGTCCATCGAGTTCGGCCAGCCCGCCCACGATGGCATGGTCATCGCCGCCACAGCGATCGCCGTGTAGTTCGACGAATTTGCTGCACATGGTATTGACATAGAACAGGGTATAGGGGCGCTCGGGATGTCGGGAGAGTTGTACTTTTTGCCAACCGCTCAGGCTTGCAAAAATATCATCCCTTCTAAGTTTAATCTTATTTTCGAGCTCATGCACCATATCGGTGACATCTAATTCTCCCTTTTCACCTACTTCTTTTAGTTTTTCAAGTTGTTCGTAAAGTGCTTCTAGGGGTTTTTCAAAATCCATGAAAGTCATTGCCATAGTATTCCAAGCTTGGTTAGGATATTTGAAATGCAAACGGGATCAGGTGGATACGAAGGGCGAAGGTACGGAGTATCCTGCTGATTTTTGCCTTTGTAGCCCTTCCTGATTTTTTTTCAGTTTTTTTTCAAAAAGCTTGGATAGTTGGAAGGCATTGCATTATCTTTGCCCCGCTTTTGAAGAAAAGCATTTTGGATTGGTAGTTCAGTTGGTTAGAATGCCGCCCTGTCACGGCGGAGGTCGCGGGTTCGAGTCCCGTCCAGTCCGCAAACTTTTTGCAAAAGTCCTTGAACCTTTACTGGTTACAAGGACTTTTTTTATTGGCGTTGTTGTTTTAATTTATCTTGGTTTATTAGGACTTGCTTTTATGTTTACTCCTTTACGATTAGATTTGTAACTTATTGAGAGAAATTGCCGTTTTTTCCCAAAATCGCCACCTTGTATTTAAGATAAAACAATGGAAAAGAAGAAATTAAAGGTTTACTCCCTCGATCAGATTAAGGATGAAATGATCGGAGTTAAAGGAACTGAGGCGCCAGGTAACCCTATCAGATTCCAATAAGGTGCGTGCTTTTATTTCGATTTGGCTTTCTTCTTCTCTCCCCCGCCAAACATCGGCGCTGTATATTGCTCATACAACCCAAACAAGAACTCTATCCGATTTAACTCGCTCGTAAATACCTGCGGGCGGTAACACAGATCAACTGCTTTGTCTAAGGCTTGGTGCGCCTTAACCAGGTCGGGCGGCATGGCTGAAGGGTCGTACAGATCGGCAAGGCTGCTATTTGGATATTGAGCACGTGCAGTGAGCACCGCTTGCGCGGTGGCTTCGACTTTTTGCTTTTGGGCGTCGGTGGGGTTTAAAGGAAAAGGGAAGTTGTTGTAAACATTGTCCTTTGTAAAACGCCAATCGCTTTTCAGTCTGCCTCCAACTGTTTTGATCCAAGCCATCATCATAGATGAACTGAGCATTCCGAATGTAAAGGGTGTTGCATCTGGGATAATGTTAACTAGATTGGACGCAATCACTTCTTTTCCGATCATTGCAATGGGAATATACGGTCGATTTTCAGAAGAAACTACTGGGGCTATTAGAAAATCAACTTCAGGTTGACGAATTTCTCCAAAAAGCAATGGGAAATCAGCCAATTTACGGGTAGTCTCTCTTGTACTTTGGCTCCTAAACTTTCTTACTTTTTCAATTCTTTCAAGCACCAACGGGAATTGTCGAAGATCATTTGGTGCTATGTTTTTCAGCCATAAACACCACCTGTTTTTGTTGTTAAGAAACTCAAATGCACCAACAAACCTCCGAATAAAAGGCCTTAAGTCAGGATATTGTGTTAAAAGTTCATCCTTCTCTTCAGTTGTCAAAATCAGGTTTCCGTCGTCGTTGGGCATACTACCATTCATCATTTGCTGCACATTACAAATCGGTTTTTTAGCCGGACGAAGGAATATATTTTGCGCATTCACCAAATAAGGATTGATGTTTTGCACCTGCCGCTCCATCGGTTCCCCTTTGGTTTCTTGGTAATCAAAAATTCGCTTATTTGTGGAATCAAAAGCCGCAAACCCTATGATAACGCAATGTACCGCCGCATTGCCTTTGGCTTCATTCGTCCACTTGAAGGTACGATGCGCAAAATGGATTTTTACTTTGTAAAAATTGAACAAAAGCCCCCATAAAACCCCAACTTGCTCACCTTGCGAAATACTGTTGGTACTCACAAAAGCAACTTTAGTACCCGTATTTTGAATGTATTGCGCCGCTTTTAAGTACCAGGCAGCCACATAGTCCAAAACGCCAGATCCTTGTATACCATTGAAAATCAAATCCATATCAGCCTTTTGCGCTTCATTTTGCATTTGCTTTCCGATAAATGGTGGATTGCCCAAAATATAATCGAAAAAAGGCCAGGATGAACTTTTCAAAACACTCAACCTTTCGGGAATATCATCTGTACCCGGTATAGAAAACAGGTTGACTTTTTTAGTAAAAACATTAAGTGTTTCATAATGCGTTTCCGCTTCATCTACCTGGATAATATTTACCTGGTCTGCACTTACATCATACACGGACGCTGTGCGAATTGCCCGCCAATCTAACCGCAACGCATTACCATGTACGATTTTAGCGGCCTTGTTCAGCGGCAAACGCACAAAGTATTGTCCAAATTCGTCCGAAACCTTCATGTTCATTTGGTGGTCCATCAACCACATAGCCACTTCGGCTACCCGCGCCGGAAATTCGTCATATTCAATTCCAGCAAATTGATCCACATCTACCCGGATGATTTCCCGAACATCAAGAAATCCTTGCCCGCTTTTGTTTAGTTCGCGCAAAATCAACAATTCCAATTCGCGCAATTCCCGGTACGAAATAATCAGGAAGTTTCCGCACCCGCACGCGGGATCAAGAAAATGCAAAGCGGCAATTTTGCGGTGCAGTTCATTCAGGCGGTTTCGGTTGCCTTTAGCCTTTTCAAATTCGGCATACAACTCATCCAGAAACAGTGGTTTTATTACTTTCTGAATATTCTTTTCCGACGTATAGTGTGCCCCCAAATTGCGGCGCTCTTTTGGGTTCATCACAGCCTGAAACATGGAACCGAAAATAGCAGGTGAAATCTTACTCCAATCCAATGCGCAACAATGCAACAACATCTCCCGCATCTTGCTATCAAAGGCCGCTAAAGGCAGGTTTTCCTCAAATAGTTTCCCATTCACATACGGGAAGGCTGCCAAGGTTTCATCCAGGACTTTCATACGCTTGTCGGGCGGGGTGTTCAACACCTGAAACAGTTGGGCCAATTGCAAGGCCAAGTCACTGCCGTCCTCTTTGGTATGCGTATCTATTAAATCCTGAAACTGCGTGCGCTCAAAGATGCCCGTATCTTCGGAAAACAAACAAAAGAGCATCCTTACCAAATACAATTCCAGCGCATGGCCGTTGTAGCCCGCTTCCTCCAGGCGGTCGTGTAACCGTCCCATGCGTTCGGCCGCTTCAATATTTACGGGATCTTCATCTTTGTACACCCTTTTTTGATACCCGGCTATAAATCCGAATAAATGCACATGGGCGGCAAGTTCATTCAGTGGAAAATCGTGTTGAGTGGAAGCCTCTAAATCGTATAGGCGGAACCGCTGGAAATCTGAAATCAGGACGTATTTGGGTAGTTCATGTTCTTTCAGTCCAGGAAAATAGTCCATTGCCTGCTGAAAGGCTTTATCTAAGTCCTTACCTTTGGATTTGTGCTCAACCAGCAATTGTCCTGGCCAAAACAAGTCAATAAACCCTTGTTTGTTTCCTAATTTTTTAACCGCAGTTTCAAAATACGCAATTCGGCGGCGGGATATATCAAACACCTTGAAAAAGTCATCCCAAAAGGATTTGGCTTCTGCGTCTTCGCTGCTTTCGTCTTCCCATTCTTTCGAGAAGGCAAGGGCGCGTGATTTTATTTCATTCCAACTTAAAGGCATATTAGTAAAGGTGGTTAAATCTTGTTTGTGACAAATATATAGTAAACCCAATTATATAGGGTGCTCAAATTCGAAAATTTACAACAAAATACAATAACCTTCAAAATTTGCCATAATTACAAGAACTTTTCAAATAGAACACCTACCTGGCTTTCGTACGTTTGCCCGGCTTCGTCCATATATATGCCTATCTCTATTGTTTTTCACCTTTAAATCACCCCAAACCCTATTTCCGATCCAACTCATTCTTCCCCTCACTTAAATACGCTTCATGGCTGACCTCCAATTACATTTTTTTGCCAAATATCACCCAGCGCAAACGAGCCAAGCCAATGCTGGAGGTTTTCTTCTTCAAGCCTATGGAAAACGGATTGCCCATCTGCTCTATCTACCGTAATAACATCCTCAGCGTCAAACTGATTCACAAATTCAACCGACTGTGTCGAAACAATAATTTGGCTTGTAGCCGAAGCCTTTTGAAGCAGGGCCGCTAATTTTTGTACCGCAAAAGGATGTAGTCCTAATTCTGGCTCATCAATAATAATCGTTTTTGGTGGATTGGGTTGTAGTAAAAGTGTTGCGAACGCTATAAAACGCAAGGAGCCGTCCGATAAATTATATGCATCCAAATACATATCGGATTCATATTCTTTCCATTCCAGTTTGATTTGGCTACTATTTAGTTGCCGTGGCTTCAAATCAAACCGTTCAAAAAATGGAGCAATAGAACGGATTACCATTTCAATTCGACGAAAATTACTCGGGAATTTTTCTTGCAACATATAAAGAAATGCCGCTAAATTACCTGCATCCTTTCTGAGATACTGATTATCGTCTAATGGACCGATTTGTTTTATCGGCGAGGTATCGCTGGTGTCATGGAAATGATAAATGCGTAAATCTTTGAGATAATCTACTGCAACGCCATGCAACTCATCAAGCCACTGCGATTCCGATATTTGCTCCCAATCTTCGTAGTTTTTGTTTAAATCTTCGGAAGGATTCAACCCAAAACCAAATTTGGAAACCCACAGCGATTGATCATTTCGGGCACTTAACTCGAATTTATAAACTTTTCTATTTTCAAAATCCAGCAGCCCGCGGATGCTTTCAGAATGCTTTATGCCGCGGTACAACAAGTTATTGGCTCCCTTTTTTACCGAATATTCTTGAAGGGTCCCTTCGTAGACCCTATTAATTAACTCAAAAAAAGAAATAAAGTTACTTTTCCCAGCACCATTTGCCCCAATTAGAATATTGATTGGCCGGAGCGCCAAGTCCAATTTTCTGATGGATTTAAAATTTTCAATGATTATGCGTTCGATCATTGCTTAATAATTACACAAGGTTGAATTACTAAAGCACAATATTAAGGACTTTCGATCAAATACGTTTGTATGAATACTTGCCTCCTTTACCACAAAAAACCCGCCTGCTCGAATTTTCACCGATAAACCATCCGGATCCAATTCGAGCAAGCGGACACTACTGCTTTCTTTTATTTAAAAATCAATTTCCCTGTACCGATGGTATTGCTTCCGGCTGAATACACCCGGAACGCATACATACCTGCCGGCAATTGGTTGCGCTGCAGTTGCACACTGCTGCCTTGTACGACTTGCTGGTGCACCAATTTGCCCATCGCGTCTACAATTTCAAGGGTCCAATCGGTATTTTCTTCCAAGCCGACGAGTGAAAGGGTTGCGGTTTCTTCCATTGGATTGGGCGACACGCTCAGGCCAATATGCTTTTTCGACGGTGCCCAGGCAGCCACGGTCACAAAGTCTCTGTCGACCCGGTGCACGGTGGTGTTGGTCAAAACAGCCTCGTTATAATCGAAGTAAATGGCTGCACGGTTTTTGATATCGGTGCCCAGGGGTACATTGGGGCGCTGTGCAATGCGGAATGACACAAATCCATTGGATGCTTCCTGGTTGGCAGCACTATCGGGCAACACAATCGGGTCGAAGGTGAATTTTACAGCACCGTTGCCGTAATAATTGAAGCGGTAAGGATGGCTGGAAGCACCCGGTACGATGCTTGTTGGGTCCAAATTAGCATCCAACGTATCACGGATTACCACAATAAATGCCGTGTCGGTTCCGGTATTTTGGAAACGCACCATGTATTCGATGTCGGTTCCGGGCAAAATACGGTGTTGGTTGCCGTAACCCAAGGGGAAACCTTGTTTGTCGTTCGGATCATAGGAGAAAACGTTTTGGCTACAATCCTTATCCTTCCAAATATCATCATCATCCAAAGCATACTGGTTCACAAAACCGAGGCTAAAGGTAGGTGCTGTGGTACAACCTTCTACGGCAAGACTTGGCATCGAAAACCCTGGATGACCAGGCACTTGTTTGGCTTCCAGGCGCCAGGTGGAGCCATTGGACGGTACTGAAATCTGGTAAGAACTGCTTGCCGCCAATGCTGGCCCCTGCGCATCTTTCATAAACATCACCGCATCTTCAATGATGACATATTCCAGTGGCGTGGTCATGTCAGACAAACCCGTATTGGTGATTTGAAATTTGAGCGAATCGCTGTTGCAATTAGCACTCAGTTCCAAACTCGGGCCGGTGTACGTACCGCCACAGGAATCATGCGGGAAAATGGTTACCTCTGTACAGTGGGTTTGACCCAAAGTCGCATCACAACTCACATCTACG
>CAIVGO010000030.1 GCA_903905445.1 uncultured Bacteroidota bacterium | reverse complement strand
GCGTTTATTTGGGAAAACTGCGAATGATTTTGAGCGTTTAGACCTATTACGCCAAAAAGCCCAGGAACATGGGGTGTTTATCCTTTTAAAAGGCGCCAATACCGCCATCGCAACGCCCGATGGTGCTTGTTGGTTTAATAGCACCGGCAATCCGGGCATGGCCACGGGTGGCTCCGGCGATGTGCTCACGGGGATTTTGACTGGTTTGCTGGCGCAGGGTTATGCACCGTTGGATGCTTGTCGCCTAGGCGTGTGGGCGCATGGGTATGCGGGCGACCTGGCTGCGGATAAATTGAGTCAGGAAGCGTTGTTGGCGGGGGATTTGGTGGGGTATTTGGGTGGGGTTTGGTTGGCGTTGGGTGGATGAGGCAGGTTTGTCAAAATAATATTTAACTGCACTTTATTTTCAGTTTATTTGTAAAATAGAATGTATATTTGCATGTAAAATTCAAAATAGGATTCTATTATGCTGATTCAGTTCTCGGTTCGCAACTTTAAGACTTTTAAAGATGAAGTCAAACTCACAATGTTTGCTTCAAATTCTGATAAAACAACCCGTGAAGGAGAGAATGTGTTTGAACTTCCGAAGTTTCACTTGCGTCTTTTAAAAAGTGCATTGATTTATGGCGCTAATGCAAGTGGGAAAACGAAATTGATAAATGCAGCGGTTGTGATGAAAGAATTTATTTTAAATTCTTCAAAAGAATCGCAAGAAGGGGAACCGATCAATACAGAACCTTTCAGATTGCATACTGCAATGAAAGACCAGGCTACCATGTTTGAGTTGGTTTTTATTCATCGGGATGAAATGTTTCGATATGGGTTTGAGGTCACTCAAGAAGCGGTGGTTAGTGAATGGTTGTATTACCGCCCAAAAACAAAGGAAACAGAGATTTTTTACAGAGAAGGTCAAGCGTTTAACGTGCACCCAACCCTTTTTAAAAAAGGCAGTTTTTTTGTAAAGGAAAATATGATTCGCCCAAATGCCTTAATGCTCTCCGTTGCCGCACAGTTTAATGATAGTTTAGCGAAGCGCGTTTTTGATTGGTTGCGTCAATTTAGGCAGTTGTCTGGTCTTCAAGAAGATGGATATATGGGGTTTTCTCTACATGCGGCAAGTGAAAAAAGCGGTAAAGCAAAGATTTTGGACTGGTTAAAGCACGCTGATATTGGAATTGATGATATTCGTGTAGAGACCATGCGACTGAATGACTTGCCAACTGATTTGTCGGAGGAAATCCGAGAAAAATTATTGGAAAGAATTATAGATAAGGACACCAAAATTTATTCAGATTTGGTAACCGTTCATGCGAAATATGATGAAAAAAATGTCCAGGTTGGTTTTGAAGAGTTCAAACTTATGGAAGAAGAATCATCAGGTACCAGGAAGTTCTTTGCATTGAGCGGTCCTATTATTCAGGCATTGGAGCATGGAGAGGTTTTGTTTGTAGATGAACTTGATTCAAAAATTCATCCAAATTTGGTGTGCAAAATTGTTGAAGTTTTCAACTCAAAAGAAGGGAATCCAAATAACGCGCAATTAGTTTTTAATACCCATGATACCAATCTGCTTGGTTCAGGATTGTTTCGACGCGATCAAATCTGGTTTTTGGAAAAAGATAGATATGGCGCGTCTACATTATTTCCACTTTCTTCATTCAAAACCAATGAAGGTGCCCGAAAGACAGATAATTTCGAGGAAAATTATAAGATGGGGCGCTATGGCGGTGTGCCAATTCTGGGTGACTTTGTTGATTTGTCAAGGAATGAAAGCCTACGTGAAATATGAAAACGAAAGATAAAAAGGCCGAACAAGCAGCTCGAAAAAAGGAGCATAAGGCATCTTTATTAATGGCAAAAAAGCGGAGTGCAGCACCTTCCTTCGTGTTGGAGGCACCAACGCGCATTGAAAGAAAAACTATATTAGTCGTTTGCGAGGGCGCCAATACTGAACCAAGCTATTTTCATCAATTTCGACTGACCTCTGGTACCATAATCGCTTTAGGCGCTGGGTGTGAAACGATCCGTGTTGTTGAGCGCGCAATTGAAGAACAAAAAAAAGGCAATTACGATCAAACATGGGTTGTGTTTGATAAGGATGATAATGCTGCCCAGGACTTTAATGCGGCAATTGAAATGGCAAACCAACTCAATTTTGGTATTGCATATTCAAACCAGGCCTTTGAGTACTGGCTTATTTTGCATTTTGAAGATCATCAAGGGGGTGGAATGCACCGAGATCAATACCATGATAAATTGAATGAATACCTTATTAAATTCGGATTGTTTTACGATGGCAAGGGGCGAAAAAAAGTAACCAAGGAGATTTTTGATTTGTTGCTCGCTCAGGATAGTAAACATAAGATTTCACGTACTGACTTAGCCATCCGCAGGGCAAGGCGGATTTTTGATTTGTATGACCATCAAAGTCCCGCACAAGAAGAGTCTTCTACAACAGTCTTTTTATTGGTTGAAGAAATACTAAAGTACAAATAAAAAGTCTTCTATCAATATAGTTTACTTTTATCATTCCCCGCCCCACTCCATAAAAAACTGCTCAAGATAACCCACCATAAAGTCATGCCTTTGCGCCGCTATTTCTTTTCCCGTTTTTGTATTCATCCGGTCTTTAAGCAGCAAGAGTTTTTCATAAAAGTGATTAATCGTTGGTTCTGTGCTGTTTTTATAGGCTTCTTTCGTTTTATTTAAATTGGGCTTTATCGCCGGGTCGTATAGTTTTCGATTTTTGTACCCGCCATAATTAAATGCGCGTGCAATGCCGATTGCGCCCATCGCATCGAGCCGATCCGCATCTTGCACAACGTCTAATTCCAGGGATTTAAAGTGCTGTGCTTCGTTTCCGCCCTTAAAGGAGATGTTTTCTATGATTTTAACGACGTGGGTAATGGTATTTTCGTCGACGCCCATCGTTTCGAGAAACTGTCGGGCTTTTTTTGGGCCAACCGTTTCATCCCCACCGTGAAATTTGGAATCTGCAATATCATGTAGCAATGCCGCTAATTCCACCACAAAAGTATCTACGTTTTCATTTTCCGCGATGGATTTGGCGGTTTTCCATACGCGATGAATGTGCCACCAATCGTGGCCGCCTTCGGCATCTTGTAGGGTTTCTTGTACGAAGGTGATGGTGGATTGGATGATGATTTCTTTGTTCATTTTTTTGGATTCGGTTGGATAAAATCCTGCAACTGGGTCTTTGCGTGTTAACGTGGAACTGCCGGCGAAAAATGCTGCCGCATTTCTTTTTTATCTACAAAGATACGACCCCGCTGGGGTCGGGAAGTGCGCTAAGCTACAATAACAAAAAAAGCCCGACCATTTGCATGATCGGACTCTTTTTTTGTCGGGGCACTAGGATTCGAACCTGGGCCCCTCCCGATTTCAAAATCGGGATGCGTTACCGGGCTGTTTGCTTAGACCTCATTGTTTTTATCAATCCAAGCCAAAACAGCCTTTGAACTTTTCCAAGATTTTAGTTTTCGTTCAAAGACAACTGCTTCCGATCGCTTGTGGAATTCTAAAGCAAAAAGTAAAAGCCAAGGACCTTTGAATTTGGTGTAGTTGTTTCGATTGGCATTGTGGCGTGCAACTCGGTCGTTAAGGTTGTTTGTTTGACCGATGTAGAGTTTTCCCGTAGATTGGGATTGAAGAATGTAAACGTAAAACATAGTGCGTGCGTGGATTATGGATTAAACAGTTTACAAAACACGACGATGGTTTTAAAAGTTCCGCGCATGCAGAGTTTTCATGATCGGACGCTATTGTTGTCGGGGTTTCAGATTCCGATTGGGATCGGGATGCGCTACAGGACTGCGACTCGCATAAAACAAAAAAAGCCCAACCATTTGCATGGTCGGACTCTTTTGTTGTCGGGGCATCCCGATTTTTGAATCGGGACACCCTTCCGATTTCAAAATCGGGATGCGCTACCGGACTGCGACTCGCATAAAACAAAAAAAGCCCAACCATTTGCATGGTCGGACTCTTTTGTTGTCGGGGCACCAGGATTCGAACCTTTGACCCTCCCGATTTCAAAATCGGGATGCGCTACCGGACTGCGACTCGCATAAAACAAAAAAAGCCCAACCAAATACATGGTCGGACTCTTTTGTTGTCGGGGCACCAGGATTCGAACCTTTGACCCTCCCGATTTCAAAATCGGGATGCGCTACGGGACTGCGACTCGCGTAAAACAAAAAAAGCCCAACCAAATACATGGTCGGACTTTCTTTTTGTCGGGGCACCAGGATTCGAACCTGGGACCCCCTGCTCCCAAAGCAGGTGCGCTACCGGGCTGCGCTACGCCCCGAATTTTTATTCGCTGAAACCAAATTCGCGGAGGAAGCGGGATTCGAACCCGCGGTACAGGTTATACCCGTACGTCGGTTTAGCAAACCGGTGGTTTCAGCCACTCACCCATTCCTCCGAATGGGCCGCAAAGATAAGGCAGGTTTTTTTTTATCCAAGCATCAATATAACTTTTTTTTAAAAAAATTAGTTCCAGCCCTTTTTGAGTATTTCCTGCATAAATTTGCCGCGTTTTAAAACTTGATGCCATGAATCGTTTTTTGATCTGTTTCGCGCTGTTTTTGATTGCTTTTTCGGCCTGCGCACCCCAAACCGAACCAACTATTACCGAAGCCGTCCAAACACTTGCTGCCTGTGAAAATAGTAAAGGCCAAACTTTGGACGCGATGACCAAAGCGCTTTTTGGTACCGAAATCTTTACGGTGAACAAAGAAGCCACCCGATTTAGCAAAATGATTGATAATATGGACGCTGGTTTGCGGGATACCTGGACCAATTCAATCAACAATGATTTTTTACTGGATCCTACTTTTATGGCCTGTGTAAGAAGTAAAATGCCGGTCATCAAAAAGTTTTACGATTCCTCTCCTTCGCAGGAGGAGCAAAAAGTGTTGATGGATTATTTTAACAAACCGGAAAATTTTACCACCTACCGCATGCTGCCTTACCTAATGATGGCGGCACAAAATTTACCGGTTGAGCCAACACCAAAATAAAAAGCATGAACCATGCTTCGAAAAGCACGGTTCATGCCCGTTTCTGTTTGGGCGTTTATCCCAACACTTTTTTAAATTTTACCAATTCCGGGTGTTTGCTGCCCGTTGCGCACGCTTTTGTGTAGTGTTCTTTTGCTTTAGTTTTGTCTCCCATTGCGCTATAGATCATTGCGAGTCGGCGATTTACATCAATATTGTCGGGCCGACGGGCGTATTCTGCTTGTGCATGTTCCAGGGCTTTTGCCGGATTGGGCATCAAATCGGTGTAAAAAGCAGCCAGTTCGAGGCTCATATCGTGGCCTTTATCCATGTCTTCTTGCATCATGGCCATAATTTTAGGCAACAAGGTGTCTAGTGCAGCCTGATTTTTGGTCTCTTTGTATAACTGCGCCATTTGCTCATAAAAACTTACTTCCGGGATCATGGAAGCCGCTTTTTGGAATTGTGCCATGGCCGTTGGGTAGTCTTTTTTGTGCATCGCAATTGCACCCATCGCCGCTACTGCAAAAGGATAATCGGCCCGTTCCTGTAAAATCATTTGGTATTGGAGGGCTGCTTTGTCCCATTCGCCGTACGTTTTGTACAAATTACCCAGGGTCAAACGGGCCCACGCAGTAGATTCCTGGCCGGGCAAACCTGCTTTAATGGCCATATCCAGTGCTTCGATCGCCCCGGGTACGTCACCATGTATTTCACGCAGGTAGGACACCCGGGAATAGGACCGCAAATCTGGACGGATGCCCACCATTTTATCAGCCATTTCCACCGCTTGTTTGTATTGGCCCAATTCAACATGGGCATCTACGAGTGCGCCATAAATTTGTGCGTTGTACGGATTGATGGCTACTGCTTTTTGGCCAGTCAGCAAGGCGTTTGAAAAGTCATGCAGCGACAATTGTACGCTTGCCTTGTAACTCAGGGCACGAAACAGAAAGTCTTTTTCTTTGGCATTGGGATTTGCAACGGCGCTCAATTGTTCTATGGCGGGCTCAATGATAAACAAGGCTGCCGGATAATAATGCGGATGTTCGCCTGTTACGCGGGCTTCCTGAATGAACAGTTCGGCGAGTTTCAAGCGCGCATCCCAATCGTTGGGGTTTTGAAGGAGTGCTTTTTTGGAGTTTCCATAGATGTT
>CAIVGO010000029.1 GCA_903905445.1 uncultured Bacteroidota bacterium | reverse complement strand
CTACAAATGTGTGACCTCTAGCGAGGTCATGGCGTTGCGTTAAGCATTCCAAGTAATTTTGGCGATGATACGATTTCATTGTCCCAATCCCAATAGCAACGCGACGACCTCGCTAGAGGTCGAACATTTGTAGAACGTGAACCGCCGGACAACCCCGCCCGACCTCGTAAGAGGTCGCATATTTGTTAAATGACAATCATTGGAAAGGCGTTATATAAATATACGATCTCTTTCGAGGTCAGAATGAATATTGGTTGGTGGTTAATGCTACAAATATGCGACCTCTAGCGAGGTCGTGCGGTAATGGACCATTTTTCGTTTCTACAAATGTGTGACCTCTAGCGAGGTCATGGCGTTGCGTTAAGCATTCCAAGTAATTTTGGCGAAGATCCGATTTCATTGTCCAAATCGCAATGGCAAGGCGACGACCTCTTTAGAGGTCGAACATTTGTAGCACCGTGGATCGCCCGACGACCACGCATGACCTCGTAGAGGTCGCATATTTGTTAAATTACACAAAACGTGGAAGCCTGAAAATGGCATTAATGTGCATATTAAATTTTAAAAACTATTAAAATGTCCTAATTTTGCATGCATTTTTTACAGAAAATATTTTTATATATGGCTGATGTGTTCCACCAAATTTATATCCAAATTGTTTTCGCTGTAAAAAATCGGCAAGCGTTGATTCAATCAGATTGGGAAAATGATTTGTATAAATACATCACCGGTGTGGTGCAAAACAAAGGACATAAAATGATCGCTATAGGCGGAATGCCCGATCATATTCATCTATTTATAGGTCAAAAACCAGCAGAGGCATTGTCAGATTTAGTTCGGGAAATTAAAAAGTCTAGCAATGCATTCATTCGGGAACAACATTTTACCCAATATTCATTCGATTGGCAAGCTGGTTATGGAGCGTTTTCTTATAGTAAGTCCCAAATAGATCAGGTAGCCAAATATGTTTTAAATCAAAAAGAGCATCATCAGAAACAGGATTTTGAAACAGAATTCCTGAAAATGCTGAGCGTGTTTGAGATTGAAATTGGGAAGAAAAAAATGTTTGAATTCTTTTTACCTGATTAATGCTACAAATATGCGATCTCTACAAATATTTGACCTCTATCGAGGTCATAGCGTTGCGTTATACATCATAATTGATTTTGGCGATGATACGATTTCATTGTCCAAATCCCAATAGCAACGCAACGACCTCTTTAGAGGTCGAACATTTGTAGCAACGTGTAACCGCCGTACAACCGCCCGACCTCGTAAGAGGTCGCATATTTGTTAAATGACGAACATTGGAAAGGCGTTATATAAATATACGATCTTTTACGAGGTCGGAATGGATATTGGTTGGTGGTTATTTCTACAAATATGCGACCTCTTACGAGGTCGTTCGTTAATGGATTGTTTTTCGTTGCTACAAATATTTGACCTCTAGCGAGGTCATAGCGTTGCATTATACATCATAATTGATTTTGGCGATGATACGATTTCATTGTCCAAATCCCAATAGCAACGCTACGACCTCGCTGGAGGTCGAACATTTGTAGAACGTGAACCGTCCGACAACCACGCACGACCTCTTTAGAGGTCGCATATTTGTTAAATGACGAACATTAGAAAGGCGTTATATAAATATACGATCTTTTACGAGGTCGGAATGGATATTGGTTGGTGGTTATTTCTACAAATATGCGACCTCTTACGAGGTCGTTCGTTAATGGATCGTTTTTCGTTGCTACAAATATTTGACCTCTAGCGAGGTCATGGCGTTGCGTTAAGCATTACAAGTTATTTTGGCGATGATACGATTTCATTGTCCAAATTCCAATGGCAACGCAACGACCTCTTACGAGGTCGTTCGTTAATGGGTCCTTTTTCGTTGCTACAAATATTTGACCTATAGCGAGGTCATAGCGTTGCGTCAAGCATTACAAGTTATTTTGGCGATGATACGATTTCATTGTCCAAATTCCAATGGCAACGCAACGACCTCTTTAGAGGTCGTTCGTTAATGGATCGTTTTTCGTTGCTACAAATATTTGACCTATAGCGAGGTCATGGCGTTGCGTTAAGCATTACAAGTTATTTTGGCGATGATACGATTTCATTGTCCAAATTCCAATGGCAACGCAACGACCTCTTTAGAGGTCGAATATTTGTAGCATCGTGGATCGCCAGACAATTACGCCCGACCTCGTAGAGGTCGCATATTTATCATTCCACAAAAAACGAAAACGCAACGACTACACAATCGGTCGCATATTTGTTGAACAGCAACAAATTGCAGGTTAAAACACCTAGCAATACGTCTCAAATGCCATTTTCAAATTATCGGCAATAATTTGAGCCGAACGACCTTCAATGTGGCGACGTTCGAGCATATGCACGAGTTTGCCATCTTTAAACAAGGCGATGGCCGGAGAAGATGGCGGATAAGGCAATAAATATTCGCGCGCTTTTTCGGTCGCATCCGTGTCTACACCTGCAAAAACGGTAACGAGTTTGGACGGGCGTTTTTCGCCTTGAACGGCCAATTTGGCGCCCGGACGTGCCATCGCCGCCGCACAACCACATACACTGTTGACAACCAACAATACGGTGCCTGCTTCGGTGTTCAAATTTGCATCAACGGCTTCAGGAGTTTGGAGGCTTTCAAAGCCAAAATCCGTCAGGTCTTGTGCCATCGGGGTAACGAGTTGTATTGGATACATAGAATGTGCTGATTTGAAAATGAATGGTACAAAGGTAAATGTTCAGTGTTTTAACACCTAACAAAAAGCATTGTTCATTAGAATGATTCTAATATACGGCGCACCAATCCTGGACCTTCGTATACCAAACCACTATAAATTTGAATTAAATCGGCACCTGCGGCAATTTTTTCCTGTGCGGATGCGGGCGAATCAATGCCACCCACCCCGATAATCACAATGTCCGGCGATAATTTGGTACGCAAATATCGAATCACCTCGGTCGCACGCACACGTAAGGGCGCGCCACTCAGGCCGCCATTTCCAATGTTTTCAAGCGTGTTGGCCGTTGTTGCCAATCCGCCGCGACCGATGGTTGTATTGGTCGCAATGACGCCCGCCAGTCCGGTAGCCTGAATAATATCGGCAATATCGTCGAGTTGGGTATCCGTTAAATCGGGTGCAATTTTGAGCAGGATGGGCTTGGGGGCCGATTTTGCCTTGTTTTTTTCCTGTAAAAGGAGCAAAAGGCGGGTGAGTGGTTCTTTTTCCTGCAAATCCCGCAAATTGGGGGTGTTGGGCGAACTCACATTCACCACAAAATAATCGACCCAGGGAAACAGCGCCTCAAAGCAAATCAGGTAATCTTGTTCGGCTTGCTCATTGGGGGTTGCTTTGTTTTTGCCAATATTGCCACCAATCAGCACCCCATTCGGAGCGCCTTTTTGCCGCAATTTTTTCAACCGGCCTACCAAGGCATCCAGGCCTTCATTGTTGAAACCCATGCGGTTGATCAAGGCATTATCGGCAGGTAAACGGAACAAACGGGGCAGCGGATTGCCCGATTGGGGCAAAGGTGTAACCGTTCCCACCTCAATAAACCCAAAACCAAGGCAAGCCATGCCGTGTATATGTTTGGCGTCTTTATCAAAACCGGCGGCTAAGCCAATCGCATTCGGGAAACGCAGCCCAAGCACATTTTTTTCCAATCCGGACTTGGAACTGCAAAAGAAGCGGCGCAACAACCAGCGGGTGGGTGGAAATTCAGCCGCTAAATCGAGGAAAAAAACAGTGATTTTATGGGCCTTTTCAGGAGAAAGCAGGAAAAGCAGCGGCTTAAAAAATGAGTACACAGACAAATTTTATAGGAATGAAGTCAAAAAATTAATGCCGAATTTCGAGTTGGAGCTTATCGAGGTCGCGTACCAGCAATCGGGCGCGGTTGAACGTCAGCAACTTTTGGGCCCGCAGATCATTCAAAGTTGTGGTAACCGTTTGGCGGCTGGTGGCGGTCAAATTCGCGATTTCCTGGTGGGTGATAAAATTGCGCACAACCCATTCATAACCAACCCGTTGGCCTTTCGTTTCCACCAAATGAATCAAAAATTCGACAATGCGACTCCGGCTATCACGGAACACCAGCGATTCGAGGCGGCGTTCCATTTCCAATTGCCGGGTACTGAAAATGCGCATAAAAAACAGGTTGAGTTCGCTGCGGTCGCGCATCAATTCTTTTAACTCATCCAGCGTAACCACGCAGGCTTCCGAATTTTCGAGCGCCAGGGCTGTATCCCTGCGCTTGGATTCCCCGGCCAGCGCCAATTCGCCAAAAACTTCGCCTTTGCCCAAAATGGCCTTGGTGACTTCTTTGCCCTCTTCATTCATGCTCGAGATTTTTACCCGACCTTCGGTGATAAAGAAGATCCGGTCCGAAAGTTCGTCGGGCAAATAAAAGGTTTCTCCCTTCCGCCATTTCCGGTGGTCAATTTTTGACATGCGGGCATTGTCGCCTAATTTATTAGGGCAAAGCAGGTGGGTAACATCAATATTTTCAAGAATCCACATGCCGTATTGGGTGGGTTATCAAATGCGAAACAGAAAAAACAGTCAAATATAGCCCCAAAAACACTTAATCCTCTAATTTCAGTTCGAGCCGTTGCAGCAATTCGGTAACAAACGGATTTTGTTCCTTCATCAAATCGAGTTTATCGCGGGTGGTTGCGGGCTTTTTTACCTGTTGCGGGGTGTTTTCCATCACCAGGGTTTCATCGATCAATACCTGCACCTTAATATGCGGATCGTGCAGGCGGTTGCGCAAAGTATCCATTACCCGCATCAATTCGCCTTGTACGTGGCTGCGGTCGATGGTCGATTTTACATGCGCTACCACCATTTTATCGCGCAACTCGAGTCGGGTAGCCATAAACGCCATTTTTACCAGGTTGGATTCCAGCACATTAGCATATGCTTTCCATTCGTGGGTGGCGGTTTCCAGGCTTAATTTGCTCTCCATGGCCGCCTTTTTTGCCTCTTCTACCTCCACGGCTGCTTCAAAAGAGGCCAAATTGAGCGATATTTTGTCGGCTTTTTTTAGGCCTAAATTGAGTTCCGTTTCCAAGGCCGACATACGATCCTTATCCAAAGGTTGCGCATTGGAGGCTTTGGGATTGCTCGTTGGGCTTTGTGGCGGGTTTCCCTGACCATTTTGGGGGCTTAAGGTGCCGTCAGGAGTTTTTTTTTCCAGGGCAGGGGCTTGTGCGGCCTTCACGGCGCGTCCGATATAGCCCATTTTTATCAAACTCATTTCAACGTGCAGGCGTTTGTGGCGTGCAAGTTTGAAATTGATGTCGCAATCATTGGCCAAATTCAGGGCAGTTAGCAAAAAGGAGGGTGCGGCCAATTGGGCTTGTCGACGGTAGCGTTCGCGCAAACTTTCACCCGTTTCGAGCAGGGCCAGGGTGGCCTCGTCTTTGCACACCAATATATTACGCAAATGTTCGGCCAAACCGGTCACAAACACATCCGGTTCAAAGCCTTTCCGCAAAATCTGATCAAACAAATTCAAAATCGCTGGCACATCTTCAGCCAGCAAGGCATCCGTCATTTGAAAATAATAATCGTAATCAAGTACGTTCAGATTCTCAATAACGTCATTGTAAGTGATCTTTTTGCCCGAAAAACTGGTGATTCGGTCAAAAATAGACAAAGCATCGCGCAAGGCCCCATCCGCTTTTTGGGCAATAATATGCAGCGCATCGTCTTCCGCTTCAATGCCTTCTTTTACACAGATTCCTTTGAGGTGCAGCACCATATCGCCGGGCGTGATGCGGCGAAAATCGAAAATCTGGCAGCGCGAAAGAATCGTAGGGATGATTTTATGCTTCTCCGTGGTCGCCAGGATAAAAATCGCGTACGGGGGCGGCTCCTCCAGGGTTTTCAAAAAAGCATTGAACGCCTGGTTGGAGAGCATGTGCACCTCGTCAATGATAAACACCTTGTATTTGCCCTGTTGCGGCTGAAAACGCACCTGTTCGATGAGGGCGCGGATGTGTTCTACCGAGTTGTTGGAAGCCGCATCGAGTTCAATGATATTAAACGAGGCGTTTTCATTGAAGGATTTGCACGAACTGCAGGTATTGCAAGCCTCAAAGGATTTGCTGAGGTTTTCACAATTCAAAATTTTGGCCAGGATACGGGCACAGGTGGTTTTGCCCACGCCACGCGGACCCGTAAACAGGAACGCATGCGCCACATGGTCGGTAGCCAGGGCGTTTTTGAGGGTTCCTGCGACATGTTGTTGTCCTACAACATCTTCAAAGCGTTGGGGACGGTATTTGCGAGCGGATACAACGAAGTTACTCATGTTGGGCAAAAGTACGCTTTTTTACAGGATCAAGAAAGGAAATGATCGTCAAACCTGCCTTCATGTTTTCGTCGTAATCGGCGTAGGAAAGGAAGGGATTGTAAAGTTGCCTGGACGTAAAATTGAACGAAAACCGCAATTGGCTTCCGGGCGCAAAAAGATATTGCAATCCAAGTCCTGTATTGATATTGCTAAAGCCTTGGTCCGTTTCTACCTGAAAGTCAATACGCATAAAGCGTCCATCCGGCAGCAGTTTCAAGGCCTCATAGTTGATTCTGTCAATTTTATTTATCCCAATATTGTAATAAAGGCGCATTTTTTTGAAACAATACCAATGGATTTCAAATTGAGTGCTAAAACTGCGCAAATCATTTCCTGCAAAATAATAGGCTAGGTTATCAGGCCCATTGATCAACTTTAAAGATCCGGTACTATATTGAAATTGACTGGAAAGCCGTAATGTCCATGTGCGGTTCAATACCCAGCTTGGATTTAAAATGATGCTGTGCCTAAAGGATTCTCGCTTGACATTAAAAAACTCGTTGAGTGCCAGCCGTAAAACAAATGGATTTCTGGTATCGGTTGTAAGCGATAAATCGGCCCCTACGGTTTGCGAAACGATCCTTTGGAGTGAACTCCCAGGGCGAAAATAAGTGTACAGCGTTCGATAAGGGTTAAAATTGCCAGACAGCGTCCATTGATAAAATTGCTTAGTAAGGATACTTGCCCCTGCCGAATAGGTATGCGACATTCCCCAGTCTTTGGAAAAACCTGCAAAGACGGTATAATTCAGCCACCATTTTCCTGGATGAAATACCCGGTATTGCACTTGGGCATCGGTATGTTGCTGCCTATTATTTGGCAAACCAATGTCCGTTTCCGTGCCGGACAAAAGTGGGGATGTATTCTTATTAAACATGGTCGGGCTGTTGTGGGTAACCCGCCAGGTCCAGGCGCCGTTGGTTTTCGCCACCGACAAACCGTAATGGCCATCCCAGCCCACACTGTCTTTTTGGTATTCCCAAAAAAGCAATTGACCGTTTCCGCTGATTTCGTATCGGTTGCTTTTGTCGCGCAAACGAAAATTGGTACTGCTCACATTCGAATTGACGCCTGGCCCGCCTAACAGGGTGGCGTTGCTTACATTGATCCATCCGTTGTTCTGAAGGGCCATTTCAGCATTTAAATGGGTATAATTGGCTCTTTTTTTAAATTTTTGAAGGGTTTGGGCGCGGTCTTCGCTTAAGCGGTCGGCTTTAGCAGGACTAAATAACGCATTGTACGCACCGATCCCGATCCGATGTTTGGTACGGGTACTGAATTTGGTGGCATGGAGTAAGCGTGAGTCTTCTACACGCACAATTTGGCAGTTTGGACAATTCGGATCATACACCTGTGTACGAAACGCATCCAGATCCAACTGTTGTTTTTTCCAAAAAATATTACTTTTTGCAAACAGGGGCCCTTCTTCTGCCAGGAATTGCCGGGGTTGGGGCAAAGGATCGTTTTGCCCTAAAAATTTTGAATGGTCGCCATGCGTAATTTCATACGTGGAGGAAGGTAATATCGTAAAATCAAGGGTGGAATTTGAATTAATCCCCCAACGCCCATCCAGCCCAACGGTATTTGATTGCGTATAATCAAGGTAGCTGGAGTACGAAGGTTGAGGAATTTGGCTCAAAACATCTAAATAGGTGTACAGCCCCAGCCGTTTCCCTTGCCGAATTTCCCCGAGGTCAATGATGTCTCCAAATTGCAATACAGCATCATAAATCAAGGGATTTTGTGGGTTCCAGGTGCTCAATTCACCCGTATTTCGGTCGAAACGACTCATTTGCAGGCCCCAATGTTGAGCGCCTTTCGATGGAAAGCGCAGGGCGGTGTAGGGAATGCGCATTTCGAGCGACCAACCATTGGCTTGCAGATGCACCGCGCTTTGCCAAACGGCATCATAGTCGAATTCCAATTGGTTGCCTCCAATGCGTGCGTCGCTTTGGAGGCCGCCTGGGGTTATTCTAAACAAAAATGCGTTTTGATCATCATTCCAGGTGTCAAAAGCAATCGAAAACCAGTCTCCCGTACCCGTTTCATCGCGTGCGCTGCCGTCTGCCCGCACTTTGGGGGAAGCACAAAAAGCACCCACATACAGCGCATCTTCCGCAAAAAAGAGCTGCACGCTGGTTGCATTTTGGGGTGTTTGCAAAAAAACAGGGGTAGATGTTGAAAAATCTTGCACGACAGGCACCTGTTGCCAGCAGGAATCATTTAATTCGCCATTGAGTTTTGGCCGGGCTTCCTGGATAAAAGCGCTGAGTTGCTTTTGACACCAACCGACATTGTGCCCTAAAAAAAATAAAAATAGTACGGTAAACAAACGGATCATGGGATATGCTTTTGAGGATGAAAGATACTTCCCACAAACGTTTAAAATGAAATAGTTGTCGCCCGAATTTTTGGAAAAATGTAGGATGACGTGTTGCATTTTTTTAAAGTAAATGATATAAATCACTAAAAAACAGGCATTTATGACCTCCATGTTGCTCATTTTTATTAAAAACCCGCGTTTAGGCCACGTAAAAACCCGCCTCGCCCGAACGATGGGCGAGGAAGCGGCTTTAAAAACGTACCAAATATTATTGGAAAAAACGCGCCAGGCAGCCCTGGGTGCGCCATTGCGGCGGCTGCTTTTTTATTCCGAACAAATCGACCCTGCGGATGCCTGGGACGACTCGGCATTTGAAAAATGGGTCCAAACGGAAGGAGATTTGGGCGCGCGCATGCAACATGCCTTCGAGCAAGCCTTCGAATTGGGGGCCAAGAAAGTGGCGATTATCGGTTCTGATTGTCCGGAATTGACGCCTGCCATCCTGCAATCGGCTTTTGACTTATTGGATCAGCACGATTTTGTGCTTGGGCCTACCCCCGATGGCGGGTATTATTTGTTGGGCATGAAACAGATGGAAAGTGCTGTTTTTCAGGATATTGCCTGGAGTACGGAGCACGTGCTGTCCCAAACCGTTGCGGCGATTGCGGCGCATCAAAAAACGCATGTGCTGTTGCCAGTCCTTTCTGATATTGATACCGAGGCAGACTGGCGCGCGTATTTATCCCGACAAGTTTGAGTAAATTTGTACAAAAGGGTACGACCCTGTGCTTGCGGACCGGGTCGTACATTCAACGGATGTTTAAAAAATATTCAACGTGTAATGCATATCTTGTGGGTAAATACACCTTGCGCCGTATGCATTTGGAGTACATAAAATCCCTGCGCCAGGTCTTCCACCGATAAGGTAGCGCGCATTTCAGGCAGGTTTTTCCATTGTTTTACCAATCTGCCATCGGAACCATATAATTGTACTTCAGTCACTTTTAAAGACCCAAATTGAAGGGTAACTGCCCCATTGGTTGGATTCGGAAATATTTGAATCGTATCGGGCACTGGCTCAGGTGCTTTGGTAATAATGGAACAAACATCTTGAAAATGCGTGTTGAATGCCGTTTGCACAGAACCAATTTCCTGCAACGTATTACCGATATTGCAGGGAACTTGGGTATTGGTGTGAACGCTCCAGCCCAGCACAAGTTCGTTCGACTCCCCGGGGAGCAACCGACCTATATTCGCAGCGCCAACAGCGGCGCGGTTTCCATTGGGTAGCATCGCTGCGCACATAGACCAGTCATTATTTTGATCGGGATTTCCGGGAAACATAAAATCTACCGGAGCCATGGTGCTCCCAGGATTATAACCCGTTCCTGTCGGGGTAGGATAGGTGCCATCCGGCCAACGTCCAGTTAAATAATTGTAAAAATCGGTACTTTTTGTTGGTGTATTGGCGGTGTTTTGTTGGTAAGCCATCATTTTTACTAAAGGCGTATTCAAAAATGTCACCGCTTGAGCAGGTGGCTGGGTAAGAAATTCCGCACCAGCACCGCAATCGCCATCTATGCTGCCGTCGACCGCTGTTTGATTATAGGCATAAAATGTATTCTGCTGGGGGGCACAGCCTATGTAATCATCGTTCGCACAACCGAGCGCAAAATCTACATACGCACCCATATAGCAGGAATACAGTGCGTCATTCCCCCGATTAATAATGCGATGGGCCGTAAAAATCGTGCGGTCCAGGATCGAATTGGGCTGGGCGGAACAGGAAAATGCCCAACTGGTTTGCTGTACTTCAATTTGCAGGGCATTCGCGCCTGATATTTGGTGCACGCCTCCATTGCCTTGGTCGTTAAACACTGACCAGACGATTTCATCGGCTAAAAAAGGAAGCTTGTCTTTCAAGTGGACCGCTGGATAATCGCCTTTTAATGCATTATACTTACCATCGTTGTCTGCATCAAAAAAGGGGGCCAGGTCTTGCGATGTATTGGGCAGGCTGAACCCGTGAATTGCTGAAAAATGCGGATTCCCGGTACCTGGCCAGCCTAGTACACTCGGAAAATCGGCTAGAGCCGCTGTTAGATTGTTTTTGTAATAATCCAATTGGCCTATGTAATCGGAGACCTCATTTCCCGTCACCCTGAAATGTCGGTCCCAATTGTTGCAATCAAATATATTGATCGTTCCATCTGGTCCCAATGGCCCCGGCCAAAAATCGGTTCGATCAAAATCATAATAGGTCCCCACCGCCATTTTTAGGTTTTTACCAGGGTCCACCCCCGCAATCCAAAGCCCTGCCGAATAAATAGTGGATGCATTGTCTAATCCGGCGTTAGGATCCTGATCCAAAATAAACTGGCCTGAAATGCCATTGTTAAAGAGGGTTCCACTGTTCAATACCCGTGCTCGAATTCGGTTGGCATGTAGATCATAACTGGATTGAGGGCTGTTACAATTTTGGGTAAAACCGTATTGGCACATCAAGCTTAACATGGAAAAGAGGAGCATTTTTTTCATGATTTTTGATTTAAAACGTGATTGTAGACTTGTGCCGATGTAAAGTTGTCGCTAGACCATTGGAGGACCTACCTGCTATTATGTTTTTCAAATATTTGGTAAAAAATAAATGCAATGATGGACGATTGATTTAAACGGGCTGCATAGTGTATCAAATGGTCACCTGACCGAGTAAATGAATTTGATTAAGCAGTATCAGCATTTTAAAGTTGGCTGCACACGGAAGAAGCCCTGCATGCGCGTATTTATCCCGACAAGTTTGAGCAAATTTGTACAAAAGTGCGTTAAACTCCAGATACGCATAATTAAATTTCGATATTTTTCCCGTCCTTTGATTTTCACATCCAACACTCTAAACTGATTTAATATGCAAAAACTTATCCTGCTTTTCGCCTTTGCTGCCTGCGGTCTTTGTAGTTGTGAAAAAGACGAAACCCCCATCACGCCGACCCCACAAAGCGCGTATCCGGGTACCTACGCTGGCAAATACACCAATGTAAGCAACAGCCCGAATCCGGCACCTGTTGATGCGGTAGCGGTCGTGGTGGAAGAAAATGGTGGTTTGAAAATTGTATTGACCGTTGGGGCCAATGCGAGCACGTTTACAGCCACGTTTACAGCCGACAACAAATTGAATATCGCCGCGCAACCTATTTTTTCGGTAAGCACCAGCGGTACAGGTGAATTGACCAACAGCGATACGCAATTGGGGCTCATCCTAACGCCTGGAAATGCAACAAGCAGTTCCAACACCTTCCGCGGGACCAAACAATAGGTCTTTCCGCCGTAATTATTCGAAGCCAACCGCTTGCGATTTCCTGAAAATAAAAAAGCCATGTCAGTCCCAAAGTAGGACCGACATGGCTTTACATGGAAAAAACGTTCCGCAACTGAATTATTTACCAGCCAATTTTTTCAGGATCGTTTTCAATTTTTGCAATTTTGGCCGTGCATTTCCATGCGAGCCGCGCGTAGTTTTGCCGCGTTTAGTTCTTGGATCACCTTTGCCCATGATAGTCGAAAAAGTATTTTGTTAAAATTGAGGCGCCAAGATACACTTTTATTCTTTATCTAGGCGAATCTCTTGGATCAGCATGTTTGCGCCATTTACTTTCAGGTACAAATACACCCGGTAATTGCCAGAACTTGCACTCAGGTTTCCGATACAATACTGGTCGCTGTTTTCGCGGCTGGTTCCTTTGTGCACTTGGCTAAAACCCTTGGGTTTATTGGTATTAAAAAAGCCGCGCATCACTTCCGTGGCCTCACCTTTGCGGTACACTTGTTCTTTGTCCTGGATAGAAATTTCCACATTATCGGCAAAATATTTTGATAATGTTTCCACATCGCCCGTATTCAGTGCTGCTGCAATGGTTTCGAGGCTAGGATTACCCTGCTTGGCAAATAATACCGCAGGGGCAAAAGCAATTAAAAAAAGCAGGTTCTTCATGACCAAATTATTTTAGTTTGACTGTCCGATAACCGGAACGTTGCAATTCTTACGCCGCAATCGTACAATGTAACTGAAAATCGTAGCAGTTTAGTGTTAACGCAAAGTTAACTCCGGATATTGGAGGCATCCTAATAGATTTGGTTAAAGTTTTTGAAGAAAAAGGAACGATCCCGTTGACCTAGGGTGCATCCAATTCGTACAAACGGTATTGTTGAATGACCTGCTTTAAGGCCGCTTTTGCCTCCAGCACATCCGATACCTCGCGCAATCCTTTTACCCAGGCTTGCCAATCATGCCCGGCCGATTTGCGTAAATCGCCATACCAATCCTGGGCTGCCAGGTAAATACTAAAATCGCGGAAGCTTTCCCAGGGCGTATTGTAGCGCCGGAAACAATGGCCTTCTACTTGTGCCATTGCGCCGTCCCAATCATTTGAACAGAGCAGGGCAAAATAATTGGTGGCTTCGGAAGCGACCAGGCGCTTTCCGGCATGGCTATTCACATAGGCGAGTGCCAGCAATACAGAAGCGGGGACCCCAAATTTTTTGCGTTCACCTTGCGCAACCTTACTGAATCGCTTGAAAAATGCAGCGGCTTCCGTTTCGGTGATTTCTGGCAGGTGCTGACCGGCGCTTTGATTGCCCGACATTAAGCCCAATAAAGACTTTGCGTCCGAAACCTGGGCAAGGTCGGTGTACTTCTCTGTTTTGACGTTGCTGTTTTTAGAACCCGTACCCTTCAAAAAAATGGTGAAGCTTTTGCGGGCAACAGCCAGCAGTACAATGAGTACCAGGGCAATTGAGAACCAATTTGTTTTAAGAAATTTCCATAGCATGGCTAAAAATGATTAAAGTGATGTTTAAGTTGTTGCAATCCAAACATTTGATGAAATTAGCCAGCTATTTTATGTTTTCTGAGTGCAAATTTAAAACAAAAAATGTTATTTAGGAAATTATTTTTTATTTTTTTTACCACCTTGACAAGATCAATCAATTTGTTTTAAATTTGCACTTTCGTTGAAATGATTTTACCAAAAAGCATGCACTACTTTCTTTCTAATCTTTAATCCACCGACCATGAACCTGCAGCACGCATCCGTTGCCCTTAAAAAAACGTTTGGCTATGATCAGTTTCGCCCTTTGCAGGCGGATATCATTCAAACCGTGTACGATCAGCGCGATGTGCTGGTATTAATGCCCACCGGCGGCGGCAAAAGCATTTGTTTCCAAATTCCAGCCATTACCCTCGAGGGAACAACCATTGTGGTGAGTCCGCTCATTGCCCTGATGAAAGACCAGGTGGAAGGCTTGACCGCCAATGGTATTCCGGCGGCTTTCCTGAATAGTTCGCTGGATGCTTCCCAAAGCCGCAATGTGGAAGACGCGCTCCTGGCCGGTTACCTCAAACTGTTGTATGTCAGTCCCGAAAAACTGGTTTCCCAAGGCTTTCAACCGTTGCTGAAACGTTTGAAAATAAGCATGTTTGCCATTGATGAGGCACATTGCATTTCTTCCTGGGGCCACGATTTTCGGCCGGAGTACACCCAGTTGCGTTTCCTTAAAAATCAATTTCCGCACATACCGGTCATGGCGCTTACGGCCACAGCCGACCGCGTTACGCGAAAAGACATTGCTGACCAATTGGGTTTGCAAAATCCGGCAGTGTTTATCGCCTCTTTTGATCGGCCCAATATTAGTTTGCAGGTGCGTCCGGGGCAACGCCGCATGGAACAAATGCTGGCTTACTTGAAAGAAAGGCCTGGTCAATCGGGCATAATATATTGTCTTGCGCGCAAAACGTGCGAAACCCTCTCGGAAAAACTGAATGCAGCCGGTTTTCAGGCGGCCTATTACCATGCGGATTTGCCTGCCGCCAAACGCAATAAGGTGCAGGAGGACTTTATCAATGACCGCGTGCCGATCGTATGCGCTACCATTGCCTTTGGAATGGGGATTGACAAGAGCAATGTTCGTTTTGTGATTCATTACAACTTACCGCGCAATGTGGAGGGCTATTATCAGGAATTGGGCCGGGCCGGACGTGATGGCTTGCCTGCCGATGCGCTCTTGTTTTTTAGTTATGCGGATGTGCAAACGTATCGGGAGATGTTTGAACAATCGGAAGGCAGTGAGGAGCAGAAAGAATTAAAGATCGCCAAACTCAACCGGATGTTTCAGGTAGCGGAAGCCCCGGTATGTCGCCGACGCACGATTTTGAACTATTTTAATGAAGTTTACGACCAAAATTGTGGTAATTGTGACGTTTGTCAACATCCGCCCCAGCATTTTGATGGAACCTTGGCTGCTCAAAAAGCATTGTCGGCGATTTTACGTACCGGCGAAAAAGTGGGGATGACCTTGTTGGTGGATATTTTGCGGGGGAGTCAGCGCCGGGAAATTCTGGAAGGGCGTTTTCATGAAATTAAAACCTATGGTGCCGGCAAAGAGTACAGTTATGACGAATGGTTGTTTTTGTTGTCGCAAATGTTGCACCACGGCTATATTGAGATTGCCTACGATGATTTCAGCCATTTGCGGGTCACCGACGCGGGCAAATCCGTGTTATTTGAAGGGAAAAGGGTAAAACTGGCCCTTCCGAAACCCGATGTGAAAAAAGCGCCCACAGAACGGCAGCCCGTGTTACAATCAAAATCGCCTACACAATCGCTGCGGGAGGCCTTGTTTGAACGCTTGGTTGCCTTGCGCAGGTTGACTGCACAAAAGCAGGGCGTGCCGCCTTACCTGATATTTAGCGATGCGACTTTGAAGGAAATGGTGGAAAAACAACCCTTGTCGGATACCGAACTATTGATGGTAAGCGGTGTGGGCGAACGCAAACTACAATTATATGGCGATGCGTTTATCGGTGAAATCCGAAAATTTGTGCTGGAGAAAAAGGAGGAAGGGGTAAATATTAAAGGGAGTACCCAGTTAGTCACCCTTGATTTGTACAAAAAAGGTCAAAGTGTGGCAGAAATTGCAGAAGCGCGGGGTATCTCACCCAATTCTGTGATGGCACATTTGGTTACCATGTACGAACGGGGCGAAACGATCGATATACATCAGTGGGTGGGGCCGGAGGAAATGGATCTCATTCAGGGAGCGTTGTCGTTGTTCGAAGCGCCTTATATGCTCAAGCCCATTTTTGATCATTTTGAGGGGCGGTTTAATTATGACGCCATTCGGTGGGCGTTGGCGCATTATCAGAAGCATCAGACATAAAAATCAGTGTGCCGAAGGGGCAAAAAAAAAGCGCGATGCTCGTTTGCATCGCGCCGGTTTCCCGTATATAATCTCATGAAAAGTTTCGAAGTTGTTGATCAATCATTTCCGCTGTTTCCCTGTCGCTGTGTCGTTGCTGCTGATTGATGATACAAAAGTGCGGTATTCAAATTTAACAGTAAAGAACATAAAACGGCGTTTGTTGAATGGTACTGTTGGTATATAAAGGCCGTATTGAATGTGTCTTCGATGCAAATATTTAGATATTTTGGCAATATTCCAAGTTTTGGGGCAATTTTTTTTTCATATGCTGTAATTTTGTTGAATAAAAACTTTTTTTGAATGTAAATTTTTTTTGAATTTTTTTCGCATCTGCTAAAATTTAAAGCAGAATATCGTTTGAAAGGCAAAAAAAGGCTTGTTTTGGTGCTTAATAATTTTTTTGCATTTCTGTTAATTTTTTATTGAAATTGCATCGACTTTTGACTTTCAACTGAACAATATAACGCATGACTGATAAGTGCATTTTCGAATACTTGGATGACCAGGCTGCCCATTTCCCACTGACGCGTGCTTTTGGTGCTAAAAAGGATGGGCAGTGGCAATATTATTCCACCGCTGAGGTCGTTGATTTGGTGAATCGAACCAGTGTGGGTTTGTTGGCCTTGGGGTTAAAGCCGGGCGATAAGGTTGCTACTGCCGTATATAAAACAAGCCCGGAATGGGTAATTTTGGATTTTGCGTTGTTGCAAATTGGGGTGCTCAACATTCCATTGTACCCTACCATCAGCGCGCGGGAGTTTGCCTATATTCTGAATGAGTCGGAAGCGAAATATTGTGTGGTTGGTCCGGGTGATTTGTACGAAAAAATGGCTGCGGCGCAGGAGCATACGCCTTCGCTGCTGAAAATATTTAGTTTTGAAGACCATGAGGTCGCCGAACGTTGGGATCAGGTATTGCTTGCTCCGGTGGGGTGCGATTTTTCGGAAGTAGCGAAGATAAAATCGGGTATAAAGCCGGATGATTTGGCGACCATTATTTATACATCGGGTACCACGGGCAATCCGAAAGGCGTCATGCTTTCCCATCGGAACATCGTATTCAATGTAGAAGCGATGCGCAAGTTGTTGCCTTTGCAAATGGGCGATCGCGGCTTGAGTTTTTTGCCCGTAAGTCATATTTTTGAACGCGCGGTGGTGTATGCTTATGTGGCATATGGGGTGAGTACAACCTTTACAGGCACCGAAAACTTAGGGGGCGACGATGGTGATTTGAAGGCCATACAGCCGCATTTTTTCTCAACGGTACCGCGCTTGTTGGAAAAAGTGTACGAACGCATTTTGGGCCGCGGACAAGCATTGAAGGGGATCAAGCGGAAACTCTTTTTTTGGGCCATTGAACAAACAGAAGATTGGGAGTTTGATAAAAAATATACGGGTATAAAGGCATTCAAGCGTATGATTGCCGACCGCCTGATTTTTTCGAAATGGCGTGCGGGGCTAGGTGGCTCTATCAAAGGTATTATTACGGGTGCCAGTGCTTGTCCGATGCGGATTATGCGGGTATTTAACGCAGCGGGAATTCCCGTGCGGGAAGGATATGGATTGACCGAGGCGGCTCCGGCCCTGAGTTTCAGCCATTTTGCTCCGGGTGGGGCGATGTTGGGTACGGTGGGTCAATTGTTAGAAAGCGTGGTCGTTAAAATTGACGATCAGGGTGAATACCGGCCAGGGGAGGGCGAGATTTGGGCAACCAGTCCGGGGATTATGCTCGGATTTTACAAGCACCCGGAAAAAACTACCGAAATGATTCGGGAAGACGCAGACGGACGTTGGTTAGTTACCGGCGATGTAGGCATGCTCGTAACCGGGCACCATGGCGGCACTTTTTTAAAAATTACTGATCGCAAAAAGGAATTGCTCAAAACCAGCGGTGGCAAATATGTAGCGCCCACGCCCATTGAAAGCGTATTTAAAGAGCATCGTTTGGTGGATCAGGCGATGATCATTGGAGAAAATCAGAAATTTGTATCGGCGTTGATCATTCCTTCGGAGGATGGGCTTAAAGAGTGGTGTCATGATCATCAAATAAAATGGACCAATCTTGCGGAGATGATTTTGCTCCCAAAAGTTATTGAGCGCTATGAAATGCTGGTAGAGCGGGTAAATCCACATTTTGGCCATGCCGAACAAGTGAAAAAATTTGTCCTCTTGCCTGCGCCTTGGGAGCCAGCAAAAACCGATGGCACGGATGCAGAATTAACGCCTACTTTAAAATTAAAACGCCGGGTGATTTTACAAAAGTTTGAAAAGGAAATTGCCGAAATGTACGCTTAAGAAAAGAGCAGGTACACCAACCAGGCGACTACATATGCGAGTGCACTCATAAAGGTAAATTGGAACAATGCCCATTTCCAACTGCCTGTTTCGCGCTTAACTACGGCAATGGTGCTCATACACTGTAAGGCCAGCGCATAAAAAACGAGCAAAGACAATGCGGTAGCCAGGGTGTACACGGGTTTTCCGTTATCGCTGAAGGTTTCCTCGCGCATTTTAGCCCGCATGGTCACTTTCGCCTGATTGTCGGTCCGCGAAGAAATATCGGGTTCGGCCGAGCCCATATTGTACAATACAGCCAGTGTACCGGTAAACACCTCACGGGCTGCAAAGGAGGTGAGCAGGGCAATGCCAATTTTCCAGTCGTACCCCAGTGGCCGAATGGCGGGTTCAATAAATTTGCCCATTTGTCCGGCATACGATGCCTCCAGCCGATGGTGTGCAATCAGGTCTTCGGTTTCGGAAGTAGATAGTTGCGTGGTCTGGGCTTTTTCCCGGGCAGTGTTTTCGGCCGTTTCAACGGCATTTCCTGGTCCAAAACGCGAGAGTCCCCACAAGGCAATTGATACAAAAAGGATGATTTTACCGGCGCCCCACACAAAGGCAGCCACTTTTTCCCATACGGTCAATGCCACATTTTTCCAATCCGGCATGCGGTATTCGGGCAGTTCGATGGCCAAAAAAGAAGGCTCGCGGGTGCGCAACCATTTTTTCATAGCCCAGCCAGAGGCAAATGCTGCGATGACGCCCAGGGCATACATGCTTGCAAACACCAGGGTTTGGGCATTGATCAATCCACCAATTTTTACAGCAGGCACCGCCAGGCCAATTAACACCAAATAAACCGGTATACGCGCGCTGCAGCTGATAAACGGGGTTACCATGATGGTAATCAGCCGTTCCTGCCAATTGCCGATGGTTCGGCTGCTCATGATGGCAGGTACCGCACAGGCACCGCCGCCTATCAGTGAAATGACACTGCGTCCATTCATCCCGGCACGGCGCATGGTTTTATCGAACATAAACACAACCCGCGACATGTATCCTACTTCTTCCAGGATGGTGATTAGGAGGAATAAAATTGCAATTTGCGGGATAAAAATCAAAATGCCCGACAATCCGGCCAATATGCCATCGGTAAGCAGGTCGCTGAACCAGCCAGCCGGTAAAGCGGCTTTTAATCCATCATTGAGCCACGAAAACCCGGTTTCAATCCAATCCATTGGATAAACACTCCAATCGAAAATAGCCTGAAACATGAGGAGCATCACGGCAAAGAAAATCAAGGGGCCGCCAATTCGGTGGGTAAGCAGGGCGTCGAGGCGGTCGGTGGTGGTATTCGGGAAGGTTGGTGCTTCCTGCACGCTTTCTTGCACAAACGGCGTAAAACGGTCGAAACGATCGAGGGTTTCATCTACTTGCGCGCGCAAGGACTGAAAATGTTTGGTTTCAACAATGGCGGCCAGGGTTTCGCGTTCACTGTGTTGTAAAAAAGGCAACCATTGGTAATGGTGGGCGATGAGGAGCGCGCGATAAGGGTTTTCGGTGCCCAAATTGAGTTGAACCGCCTCAACGAGTTGTTTTTCGGCCTCCGTGGGGGTATAAAAAGCCGCCGTTTTATGGATCGCTTGTGTACCAAGCATCATTTTTTCCAATTCTGCTTGCAGGCGGTCGATGTTTTCGCCAGTGCGGCCGCTCACAAACACGACGGGGACGCCCAGTCGTTCAGATAAGCGGATGATATTTACCTTAATTCCCAATTCTGCGGCGGTATCGGACATGTTAAGGGCCAATAAGATCGGGATGCCCAAATCCATAATTTGGGTAAGGAGCAGCAGGTGTTTTTCTAAATGGTTGGTATCGGCGATGTAAACAATACCATCCGGAAAATTGGCATGGGCTGGATGCGTGAGCAAAGCAGCCACAATTTTTTCGTCGGAAGAGGTAGGATACAGGCTGTAGGTGCCAGGAAGATCGGTCAAGATCGCCTCAATACCACCGGCAAAACGAATTTTACCCGATTTAATATCTACGGTAACCCCCGGGAAGTTGCCTGTTTTTTGGCGCAGGCCGGTCAGTTGATTAAAGATTGTTGATTTGCCACTGTTCGGATTCCCCACCAAGGCAATCTTATAAGTCTGGGCGTCGCCTCTTGTCATATTTCGAGTAAAATACTGAAGGCTTCCTCTTCCCGCAAGGCCAATCGGATTCCATCCACCTTTATATAGTATGCTTTTCCAAAAGGTGCTTTACGGATCATTTCGATCACGGCACCCGGGCGGACACCCATTGCGGTGAGTTTGCATGCGAGGGCTGGATCGACAAAGGAAATTGCCGCAGCACTTTCATGCGCTTTTAAGTCGGGAACTGTTTTATACCTACGGAGCATCTCAGCGTACAGTTTGCAATAATAATTTAGACAAAATCCAAACACCGCAAAAGTAGATGATGTTTAGTAATTGTAAAGAAAAAGTGAACAGGAAATTGTCAGATTTTAAGATGACCTTCGTCATGGTTAATAATGTGGCTTATTTTAGGAATTTGCAGCCGTATTTCTACTTTTGTGTGTATTTCCAGTCACAAGCACTTTTTACCTTTCTTCCCAGATGGCAACCAATAAATTGAATACGGCTACCTTTAATTATGGTGGAACCCAATTGAACCTCACCAAAAGCGCCACGCAGGCGGCGGTGCGTTATACCCCTGGGATGAAACCCAAGGTTGACGATCCAAAAGAGCGGGTGCGTGATTTTGAACTGGTTGATACAGATCCGGATGGTTTGGATGATCAACTGGATGTATTGCGGGCCCAACCAGAAGTTTCTGTGGGCACGCATGTATGGCTGGTAGACGATGCAGACGACGCGCCGATGATTCCGACGGGTTATTTGTATATTGAGTTTGAACCAGGCACTCCGCAAGATATAGAACAGGAAATTCTGGAGGATTTGCACCTGAATATGCGCGAAGTCATCGGGCAAGATGCCTACCGCGTAAATACGACCCCCGATTCGCCCAATCCGATCAAGTGCGCCATCACGTTGCAGGCAAATCCG
>CAIVGO010000028.1 GCA_903905445.1 uncultured Bacteroidota bacterium | reverse complement strand
TCGGGTTCATTTACGTTTTTGTACGTGCGCCAAAAATCGCACTGCCAATGCGCACCATGGTACTGCCTGCTTCCACCGCTAGTTCCCAGTCGCCCGACATACCCATAGAAATTTCCTTAAATGTTGGCTGGTTTGCAAAATACGTTTTTTTAAGGCGGTCAAAATACTGCTTCAGGGTGTCAAATTCCCGGCGTACCTGTTCCTGATTTTCGGTAAAAGAAGCCATGCCCATCACGCCTGCGATGATAACATGTTTAAAATCAGCGAATTCCGGGCTTTCCAGCAATTCCACTGCTTCTGCCCAATCGAGCCCAAATTTGGTATCTTCTTCCGCTATAAAAAACTGCAATAGGCAAGGTATTTGCCGATGGTGTTTGGCGCCCTGTTTATTTATTTCAGCAAGCAGCCGCAAACTGTCGACCGAATGTATCATAGCAACAAACGGTGCGATGTATTTCACCTTGTTGGTTTGCAGGTGCCCGATTACATGCCACTGAATGTCTTTGGGCAGGATTTCGTATTTATCGACCAATTCCTGCACTTTATTTTCGCCAAAATCGCGGCAACCCTCAGCATAAACAGCAAGTATGTTTTCGGGTGGGTAGGTTTTGGAAACAGCAATTAATTTGACACCTGCTGCTGAAAGTTGTTTTTGTAATATGTCTATCATTGTTAAAATTGATCAATGGGTCAAAAGTAGCATATTGAAATGGCAAATTGCCCTACCTTAGCAGGATGATTTTAGTTCTCTGCTCTTCCAAGATTTTCTAATCGCCGCGAAAAAAACACATAATCTCATCGCATGTTAACATCCTACAAAAGAACTGGTTCAGGTATTTTCACTTTCTTTTTACTCCATTTTGCCGCCATTTTAAGCGCCCAATGCCCCAATCTTAGCCAATCGGCCACGCTTACTTCCAGTGATTGCGCCCCGGGACTCAGCCCTTGTACCTTATGTCCGGGCGACGTTTTTACCCTCACCGGCACCGGAACAAATATTGTGCCTGCTCCGGGCAATTGCATCAATTGGTACTACGGCACCACCAATACGTTTAACCCCTACAACGGGGAAGGCACGCTTTTGGGCTGCTCCCCCATCACCTCAGCGCCCATCAATTGTGGCGCACCCTGCCCTACTTTCCTCGGGATTTTTATTGATGCCTGTGGTACGGAGGAAAACAATGAATTTCTGGGACTTTATTCAGGTGGAGGCTTTAATGTGGACGACCTGACAATCGATTTTGACGATAACAACAATGTTGGTGCGGGCAATGATGACATTGGCGCAGGCTGTAGTTTTCAGGGGCCTGATCCGACTTTATTGGCCACGATTCAGAATAATTGTCCCAATTCGACCGTAATCGGGGTGGGATCTGGACAAACCGTTCCGCCCAATGTGCCTGTGGTGGTGTTTACGAGCGCCGGCATGGACTTCGACTATAATTTCAGTGGACTTTGCTCGGTTTTTGGCAATATTTATGTGCTTCAGAGCAGCTGTACCCGCACAACGGGCGCTTTTACCAATGGTGGAGGGAACAGCTCGGTGAGCACAACGGTTTCAGTTTGCGGCTGTTCATCTAACATCACTTACAATACGGCGCAAGTGTCGGGTGGCAATGGCGCAACAGTTGCCCTTACCCCCATTGGGCCGATTTACCTGAATGCAGGTTGTTCTTTCCCATCTTTTCCAACCTTGCCTGGAAGCGGGGCGCCTCCGATTATTGCGACGCCGTTGGATGTGACCGTAACCCCGGACATGTGCAATGGCGGTCCATATTATGTTGTGGGTATTTATGAGCCACTGCCTGCAGGCTGCACCCAAACATTTACAAATTACATGGGCTTTAATGTGCCCTGTCCCAATCCGATGTTGGGCACCAGCACCGTGTGCGAAAATATTAGCAATTTTAACCTGGTTTCCATTCAAGACCCAACCGTGCCCACGGGCGTTTGGAGTGGTCCGGGTGTTACGGGTAATACCTTCAATGCCAATGGATTGAGTGGAGATGTGACCCTCAACTTTACGCCATCCGGCCCTTGCACCACACCAGCGAGTACCACCATTACCGTTAACCCGAGTGCTTCAGCGGTATTTGAGCCGATTGCTCCGGTATGTGTTGGGTCGACGGCCAACCTGGTAGTCAATTTTGCAGGTCAAGCCCCTTGGACCTTCAATTTGTATCAAAACGGCACCTTACTCAATAATTTTTCCACCTTTGATAATCCAGCCAGCATTGCGGTTGTACCAACGGGCAATTCGACGAATTATTCGATTGGGCAATTGCAGGATGCTTTTTGTAATGGCGCAGGAAGTTCCATTGTAGTTACCACCACAGCGGCACCCAGTGGAACTTTTTCGCTGAACGGCCCTTCGAATATCTGTGCTGGTCAATCTGCCAATTTCACCATCAATGTTACGAATGGCACCGCGCCTTTTTCCTTTCAATATGCGGTTAATGGGGTAAATAGTCCGGTTTTGAGCAGTAATACCAACCCGATTATTTTTTCAGCCCCTTTGACAACCAACTGCACGGTGAATATCGCGAATTTTAGTGCCAATGGGTGTCCAGGCGGTATTTCTGGTACGGCGGTAATGACTGTTGCGCCAGCCTTATCCGCTTCGGTCGTAGGCGGGAAAAAGACCCTTTGTAACGGTCAAATCGACACGGTACGATTCAATTTTTCGGGAAATGGCCCTTTCACGTACGTATATGCGCTCAATAATGTTGCGCAGCCAGCAGTGACGACTAGCAACAATACGGTTAAAATACCGGTCACGCCCCCAACAGGCACCCATATTTATAAGTTATTGAGTGTGAGTGCCAACGGATGCACTGGAACAATTTCGGGTGCCGATACCCTGGTGGTTTTGCCCCCCGCAGAAGCACTCTTGAGCGGCAATACCACCATTTGCCCAGGCGCATCAACCGATTTGACAGTTCAATTCAGCGGCACGCCACCCTACGTTTTTGCTTATGAGGCCAACAGTGTGCTTCAAGGTTCAGTTACCACGAATGTTAATCCATATATCTTACAGGTGGCCCCCACGATCAGTACTGCGTTTGCCTTAAATTCGATGAGCGCAGGCGGGTGTAACGGCATCGTTGGCGGACAAGCAGCGGTGGTCATCAACGATACCCTAACGGCGGTGTTGTCGGGCGGCGGTGAAATTTGCCAGGGCGGCAATGGCACAGACTTGGTGATCAATTTTACAGGAAGTGGCCCGTACACCTTTATATATGGCATCGTCAACAATGGCGTGCCCATTCCGCAGCCAGCCATCACCACCAGCAATAACCCGTATATTTTTAATGTAAACCCGGCAAACGGCACTTTTTACGTGTTGCTGAGCGTGAGTAGCCCCGGATGCATTGGTACGGCTTCCGGACAGGCAGGCGTATTTGTGTTTACGCCCCCTACCGCCGATTTAACGGGTACAGCGACTTTTTGCGATTCTGCGGTGACCAATTTGACGATCGACTTTACGGGTACAGGGCCATTTGGTATTACCTATACCAAAGACGGCGTGCCACAAATGGCATTAAACACCTTCGATGATCCTTTTTTAATACCTGTAAATATCAGTAGCACCAGTACGTATGTGCTCACCAGTGTTACCTCGCCCGGTTGTACGGGGTTGCCCACGGGCAATGCTACCTTAACCGTCAATTATGCGCCCAATTATGCCAATGTGATCTTTAATTGCAATCCGACCACCCTCGAGTATGTGATTGAATTTGATGTGCTCAATGCTGTTTTTCCACTTACCCTGGTGACAGGTTCGGGCACCTTTTCGGGTACACATTTTACCAGTACGCCCATTAATCAGGCGAACGGCTACAATATTGTATTTCGGGACGCCAATAATTGTGGCGATATTGTGGTGAGTGGCACGGTAAATTGCAATTGTCAAACCAATGCAGGCACCATGGATCTTAAGCCGCTCCTCCTGTGCGCGGGAGATACGGCCAAAGCCAAGCACAACAACGATTTTTTCAATGATGGCAACGATTTGCTGCGGTTTATTTTACACACCACCCCAGGCCTTCCCCTCGGCACCATTCTGGCCTGGAGCAGCACGCCCACCTTTACCCAAACAGCAGGGGTTTTGCCCGGTGTAACTTATTATATTTCACCCATTGCCGGCAATCCGGACGGGAACGGACAAATAGACCTTAATGACCTCTGTTTGTCCATCAGTGAAGGCACTCCTGTGGTATTTTACCCTTTGCCGAGTGCGAGTTTGAGCAGTGATATCGATATTTGTGCAGGTGTGCAGGTGAATGTGCCGGTAATTTTAAATGGTACAGCGCCTTTTACTTTGAACTGGACCAACAATGGGCTTGCTCAATCGGCAAACAACATCAATAGCGGATTTTACCCCATCAGTTTTCCGGCAGTGAACAGCACTTCGGTACAATTGGTGCAAATAACGGATGCGCATTGCAGCGCCAGCGTGCCAGATACCGTGCTGGTACACGTTGGCACGGTGCCCCAGATTCAGAATTTCATGTATTTGTGCAATTTAGTGACGGGCACGTACACCCTGACCTTCGATTGTGTGGGGGTAAATCCCTTGACGGTAGGCGGCATTGGTGGTGCTTTCACCGGAAATAAATTTACGAGTGTTCCGGTTCCTATTGGGTTACCCTACAGTATTTCCTTAACCGATGCGGATGGCTGTGGACAAGATACAGAAACGGGACTGCCTGTTTGCGCATGCGCGACCAATGCGGGCGTCCTGGATCAAACGCCGATTTCACTTTGTTACGGACAATCCATCGCAACCGTTTTACCTGTTACGGGCAATGTCCTGGAGGCAGATGACACCTTATATTATGCCTTGATCAACCCTGGATTTGACATCATTGCGTCCAACACCATTCCGGTTTTTCAATTTAATCCGGCTACCATGTTTCCGGATTCGGTTTACCTGGTTGTAGCCTTGGCAGGTAATGTGGTGAATGGGCAAATTGACTTTTCTGACCCCTGCTTATCCGTCGCTTCTGGACCCTATGTAAGTTGGCAGCCCCCTGTTTTGGCAAGCCTAAGCGGCGACACCACCCTTTGTATCGGCGATAGCACCCAAATTCGGGTCGATTTTATGGGAAAAGGGCCTTATTCGCTGGCTTATTTAACCAATGGCAGCCTTACTTCCCTGACAGGCGTTACCTTCAATCCATTGTTGATCAATATTGGACCTACGGTAGCCACGACCTATACCTTGGCCAATGTAAGTGGAGCACTGGGCTGTTTAGGCACGGTGGGTGGTACAGCGCAAGTCGGCCTCGACCAATTGCCTGAAATATTGGACATACAGGCGGTTTGTGATTTCAATACAGCGACGTACACCTTGCAATTTAAGATAAATAACGGCGTGACGCCCAATCCGTTATATGCCGTAACAGGCGTTGCGGGTACCTTAACAGATACCAGTTTTGTGTCATTGCCTATCCCGAAAAACCAGCCCTATCAGGTGACTGTTACCAATGGCAACGGATGTTCTACCACCATCACGGGTGTTTCCGATTGCGTTTGTCCGACATTTGCGGGCACCCTCGATCAAGCACCTGTAACGCCTTGTTTCCCTGATTCTACCTTCAGCGTGGCCTTCAACAACAACGAAGTTTTGCCGCCCAACAACCTGCTGCAGTTTGTGCTGTGTCAGGATACTGCCTTGTTACCGATGGGAATATTACAAACCAGTTTGACGCCCGATTTTAGTTTTCAGCCGGGTATGCAAGCAGGGGTGTCCTATTATGTAGTGGCCGTGGCAGGTTCAAACAACAGCGGATCTGTAGATTGGGCCGATCCTTGTTTGTCGATTTCCGGCAAAACAAAGGTCATTTTTTACCCTCAACCGACTGCTAAGATAAATGGTGATACCGCCATTTGTCGAGGAGAAGGGCTTAGTTTTAAAATTCGATTCACCGGGCAAGGGCCTTTTCGGTTTGTGTATGCAATCAATGGTGTACCACAAGCCTCCATTGTAGCGCCCAATACCAGTTTTAATATCAGCACCAATAATGTGCAGCAGGCACAGGTTTTTTCCTTGATTTCGGTAGAAGATGCCCATTGTACGGGTGTGGTAACCGGAACTTACAACGTTGACTTATTGCCTGAAACCAGTGCTGCCCTGGCAGGTGATACCACCATTTGTGTGGGAGATAGCGCCTTGCTTCGACTTTCGCTGGTCGGTGCCGATACGTTTGATGTGGTCGTAACAAACGGCACAACCACCATCCCGTTGAATGCCGTAAGCGATGGCAGTACTTTCCTGGTAAATCCGGGCTTCAACAACCAATATTGGATTCAAAGTTACAGTGCACAAGGCAACACCTGTGTTGGATCCATCCGTGACACCGTAAATATCCTGGTGCAAAAAACCACCGCAACGGCACAAATCAGCAATTACAATAACTTTAATATCAGTTGTTTTGATGGGCGCAACGGGCAAATCGAACTCTTGCCTTTAACGGGTCAGTCGCCCTTTAATGCAATTTGGAACAACGGAAATAACGGACTCATTATCAATAACTTACAGGCAGGGAATTACACGGTAACCCTCACCGACCAGACAGGCTGTATCTATATCGATTCTTTTTCACTCATCCAACCGGAACCAATTGGTTTCGATTACCGGATACAACAAACAGATTGTGCAGGCAATGACCGTGGCATTGTTACCCTTACTACTGCCGAAGGAGGCGCCGGGCCTTATTTGCTTTATGTGAATGCCAGCACTTCCCAGCAAGTTACAGGCCTGCCCCTTGAATTGCAGCCGCTCGATCCGGGTGTTTTTACCCTTACCCTGGCTGATGCAAATGGCTGCACCGTGGCTGCTTCGGATACCATTGATGCACCGACTTCTTTGCTGGTTGATTTAGGCCCCGATCAAGTAATTTCCTTTGGGGATAGCGTGTTGTTGGATGCAGTGGTAGATGGCGGCAGTTTGCTGGAAACGATCAGCTGGAATCCGCTGACCAATTCGACTACGCCTGATCAATTAAGCACCTATGTAAGTCCCGAACGTACCACGACTTATGAAATTATGGTGGTTGATACAGCAGGTTGTAAAGGAAATGACCAAATTCGGATCACCGTGGACCGCAGCAAACGCGTGTATTTGCCCAATGCCTTAGACCCTGGCGCCGATGCGCCCAATAATTACTTTACCGTATATGGGGGCGCACAAGTGACCAAAGTGGAATATTTGCGTATTTACGACCGTTGGGGATCCCTTTTATTTGAAAACAAAGATTTTTTACCCAACCTTCCAGAGGCGGGATGGGATGGAAAAGACCGGGGCCAATGGGTAAGTCCAGGCGTGTATGTGTATGAAGTGATGGTAGCGTTCAGGGATGGTAAAACAGAAGTTTACCTGGGCGATGTAAGCGTTTTACGCTAAAAAAAGACACGGTAGGTTGTGGTAGGGGCAAAAAAAAGCCCCTCACCGCGAGCCTATCCGGAGGGGCAACCATGAGATTATAATGGTAATCCGCAGTAAGCAAGGTGCAAATAAATTGCTGCTTACATGATGACCCCACTACAAGTGTGGTTGACGATTAAAAGAAAATACTTTAATATCGGGATAGCGCTCGGTTGGGACGTAGCAAGGATAAAAATGGCAAGGATCGCCGTGGATTAGGAATGAAGCTGGTGCAAAGATACGTTTGCATTTAAGGATGCAAAGTAAAAATGGAAATATTTTCTAGAGCCCTGTTTTATTGGGTAGTGGTTTTACGCTCCCTGAAGTCGATCCGCAACGAAAAGATGTTGGAATATTGTACTTGCGACACGTTGCCAATGTCTGTTAAAGCATAGTCTAACTGCACCCGACCCAACTTGAGTCCGATGCCAAAATTAGGCTGAAAAGAGATGCTTTCTTTGGTTGGGTCGAAATCTTCTTTCACACGTTGGAAGTTGCCCACGCCTACACGCACCTGCACAAACCCGTTATAATCAGCCTCTAAGCCGAATTTCGGGTCCATGTTAAACGATTTTGAACTAATCAATACATTGCGCTGGCCATCGGTGGTCCACTCCAAATCGATGGCAGGTAAAATAGTCGTTTTCGTACCTGCCTTAAATTTATAGGCAGCACCCAAGATGAACCGCGGCAGGGTAATTTCGGTGCTGCTCACCGGAATTTCATTATTGGTAGCCGTGTACACTTGTTTTTCGCGTTCCGTCAAATTAAAGGACCAGGCATTGAAAGTTGTGGTCAAATCGCGGCCTTGAATCCCCAATAACCAATGTCCTTTGCGGTATTGCACCCCCAAATCGGCCCCAAAGCCCCAGGCACCACCGATAGAACCGATCACCCGTCGTATTACCTTGGCTGTACCACCCACCGAAAAGGCTGGATTGCGCAATTGGCGCGCATAGCTGCCCATAAAAGCGTAATCGGCTGCCGAGAACTGGGTTACGTTGTCGTAATTGATCGAACCATCGGGCGCAACCAGGTTAATCGTGTAGGGAATATTGTCGATACCCAGGCGAATCAGGGAAAACGCCAGGAATGATTTTTTCTCTTTATTGAGCGATTTTCCAAAACCCAGGTAATCGTACTGCCCTACCCCGGCAAACCATTCGGCGTGCATCGCACTTACCTGAAACGGCGCTTCAATCGACGTGAGTCCAGCAGGATTCCAATACGCGGCTGACAAATCATTGGTAATAGCGGTTTGAGCGCCCGACATGCCATGCGCGCGTGCGCCGACCCCGATTGCCAGGAATTCATTGCTGTATTTTTGGCTGTAAACCGTGTTTGCCCATAAAAAAAGGCAAAGGAATGGCAAAAGGGTAATCCGGTACGTTTGCTTTTTCATATTGTCTTACTTTCGCGCTAATTGACGTTGTGGGCAAGCCGATGGTTGCCTTTCAGCACATTAATTCTCACACAAAGATCAACCTATTGTTGTTTGAAAATGAAAAATTTGACCTTCTTCTTCTTTGCGATGTTGCTTTCTTGTGGCTTGTTTGCCCAGGACTCCTTGAATATGACCCTTTTAGCGCGTTGGGACGATGATACCCTTCCATTGGCTTCTCCCGGTAATTTGAATCTGCAATACAGTGGTTGCTGGGGCATGGCGGTGAATAACCACGAGTTTGCGATCATCGGCGGCGCTTTACATGTATTTATTTTTGATATTACCGATCCGAAAAACCCGGTGATGGTGGGCAAATTTGCAGGGCAAAAGAATACTGTTTGGCGTGAGTTTAAGTCGTACCGCAACCGTTTGTATGCCGTCAGCGATGCTACGGAGGAGGGTTTAATGATTATTGATATGCAAAATGCACCCAATGATATTAAGCGGGTGTATTACAGCAATGAATTTTTCAACCGTTCTCATACCATTACCCTGGATACGCTGAATGGACATATTTACCTGAACGGGACCAATGTTGTGAATAACGGTTCGCTGATTTTGGATGTCAGCCAAAACCCCGACCAGCCCAGTTTGGTGGCTGCCGTGAACTTGGAAGGCGGCTACATCCACGATTCCTATGTACGCCACGATACCTTGTACGCATCCTCGGGCAATGCCGGGCTGTATGTGTATGATTTTACCAATCCGGAAGTACCGGTTACCCTGGGCAGCGTTGCAACGGGCGGTTACAACCATTTGAGTTGGCTATCCAAATCGGGAGAATACGCCTATTATACCGAAGAAATCCCCAAAGGCCGTCCGATTCAAATTGTGAACATGAAAAATCAGTTAAACGGCGACTTTGAAGTTGTGGGCTCCTTTTTGGATAATTTGACGCCCAATGCGGGTAGTTTGGCCGTTCCGCATAATATTTACATTAAGGACGACCTGTTGTTTAACTCCCAATATGAAGATGGCTTGTTGGTATATGATATCAGTGCGCCGCTCACCCCGGTGTTGGTGGCCTATTATGATACGCACCCACAAAACACCACATACAATGGCTATTATGGATGTTGGGGCAATTATCCGTGGTTACCATCCGGCACCATCATTGCCAGCGATATGCAAAACGGGCTGAATTTATTGAAACAGACCAAGGTGAGTGCTGTCCACCAGACTTTGACGACGCCGGTAGTTCAAGTATTTCCGAATCCGGCCAGCGGGGGGGTGAATATACAAGTGCCGGAAAACAGTTCGGATTGGGGGTATCGGTTGCTGGATCTTTCGGGTAAATGCGTGCGCAATGCTCAAGGAATTTCCAATGCACAGCAATCTATTTCCCTAAATGGCATTGAACCTGGGTTTTATTTTATTGAAATTCAGTTTAATAGTGGGGCTCGGATAATTCAGAAAGTGGTGATTGAGTAGGATTTTTATGCATTCATCCTTCAAATTCAGTTAAATCTGGGTATAAATGCGTAAATTCTATTGGCGGGGCGACTTTTTCAGTCACCCCGCCAATAGAATTTACACGCTACCACAAAATCTCCCTAATCAAAAAAATCGCGCTTAAACGCACGCGTCATGATGCCTTATCATGTAATGGCTACTGTCAAGGTGATTCATCTTTGTTTGAGATCAAATTAATGTGTTACCACCAACACCTTCCGCACCGCCCCCAAGCGATAAAAATACACGCCAGCCGGTAAATCCGACAAATCTACTACCGCCACGCCGGAGTCAGGTTTTGAAATTGAGCGTGCGAGGCTGCCCGAGGGATGGTATAGTTGGAATGACGCAGCAGCACCGAAATGAATTTGCACTTGTCCGGAAGCAGGATTGGGCGTTACGCTGCCCAATATTTGATCGGGCGATTGAGTAGCGCTCACCAGCAACACGGTATAATTATAGGTGTAAATACAGTCGTTGCCATCAATCAAAGTTAGGGAATAGACGCCTGGTGCCAGGTTGTTGATAGAACTGCTCGTATCTCCGTTGCTCCAGATAAATTTAAAGGGTCCGTCCCCACTTTGAATATTCACCTGAATGGCGCCATTGCCCGGAATATTCGTGCTGCTGGGCGTGATTTGTACGTTGGTGAGCAATTGGGTCGGTTCCGGCACCACCACATCCTGCAAGATGATTTTGCCTTTGGCATCCGTGATGGTAAACGCGTATGCGCCCGGCTCGAGGCCTGTAATGCCCGTTCCGCTTTGGTTGCCTTGCTGCCAATTGAAATAATAAGGTGGGCAACCGTTTTCCGGACTAAAACTCACCGATGCTGTATTTTCGGAGCAGGAAAGATCCACCACTGGATCTTGCGTCAATTGATAAGCGGGATGTTCGAACGGGCCGATATCCACCGCGCTGCCGAGGATGCGAGTGTTTCCATCAAAATCCACGGTGCCTGCTACTGCGTTTAAGCCCTTATCAATGGCTGGAGAACAAGGCTGCAAATGAAAATCCTGTTGTGCGGGGTTTACAAAAAGCGCATCCGACGCAAGGATATTGCCTGGGCCGCAAATTGTGGTAGCAGGCAATTGATCGCAGGTGACATCGGTAAGGTTGTGCGATAAAAAGAAAGAATCCTGGTTAATATTAAAAGGCAGGATTGGTTGATTGGTAAGAATATCTTTATTTCCGGTTATGATGTTGTTGTAGAGTAGCACGGATCGGTTTTTTTCATAGCCGGACACGGGTGTGCGCTTAAAATCCTGATTATTGGCTACGATGTTATTACGGAAAATTAGGTTGCTGTTGGTGGTATCGGTAGATAAATAAATAAAGGTAGCATAGCTAGTCCCCGGTGGTGTTTGTGCAGAAACATGATTGTTAAATACGACATTATTTTCAATTAATGTTGAAGAATTAGGCTGGTTTGTTGGGAAAATCAATATTGAAGAGCCTTCATTGTTTATAAATATATTGTTATTAATATAAGATTCTACTGCAAAGTCTACAACTGCCAAATATATACCTGAAGTAAATTCATTGCCATAATTATTAATATAAATATTGCTTTCTATCTTAATATACTTGTTTTTGCCTCTTTGTGATATAACAGTCTGTGCTTTATTATGATCAAAAATATTATTTTGTATAATGATTGTATCCATATATAAATTTGCCTTTTTATTGAACTCAAATAACTTTATATTATCTTTAATTGTAGAATTCTTTAAAAGAAAAATGGTTTTCCCTGAAGAGCCTCCAAGCCTCGTGTGATACATAATTCCTGAACGATTATTAATGAAATCACAACTGTCTATGATTACTCTTAAATCGACCCCATCATCAAATAACGTAAAAAAAAAGCCAGTTCCAGATCCGAGCGTGGTTCTGTTTGTAACCGCCTTGCATTTTAAAAAATTAATAGTGTGGTTCCCAATTGTATGTTCAAAATAAACGCCAGCACCCAAAATTCCTGCACTGTTACTTTCAAAATGGCAGTGGTCAAATTCTATCCCCCTATCCAACTTGCTTCCGCCTATTAAGTATACAGCTCCACCACTTCTTTGTAACGATTGGTTGTTATAAAAAATACAGTTCTTAAAAATAGGTAAACTTTCCTTTGTGCCTTGGCCATTTACATAAATTGCGCCGCCATCAGATTGCGCCACATTGTGCCGAAACGTACAATTGGCAAAAACAGGCAATGCTTTGCCATTTTCGCCATGAATATATACGGCGCCGCCACACAAAACAGGGCTATTGTAGTAATAATTGGTATCACTTACCGAATAACCATGCTCTAATATAAAGCCATCAATTCGGGTATTAGCATCGGGAAAGAAGAGGGTTAAGATGGTATAACTATTATCCGTACTATCGGCCGCATTGCCAATATTGCCACTTAACACAACCGGGTGCTCGGATATATTGCGTTGATTTACTGCACTTTCGGTTCCTGCGAAACCGCCATATAATTGTACACCACTTTTGAGTAAAAATGTTTCATCGCGGTTGCTGCCTGTATCGGGTAAATAAGTGCCTTGCGCAACCCAAATTGCGTCACCTACCTGCGCTTGCGTGAGGGCTGTTTTTAGGTTGGGAAATGCATTTGCCCAACTTTGGCCAGAGGCGAGGCCGTTTGCGTTTTGGTTTACGTACCAGGTATTTTGGGCGGAGAGCAATGTGCTGGAAAATAATAACAGCAGGAGTATTTGTATGTTTTTCATGAAAATCCTTTTTAAAATTAATTTATTTTTAAATTATAAAACCTTGATTTTAAATACGTAAACTAGAACCAAAGTTCAAGGGGCTAAAAATCGTTTTCAGTTGGGACGGATTAAAAATTATTAACAAAATTAGGATATGTTTTGCATACAACCAAAAACATTCAGTCGGTTTGCCTGATTTGTACAAAACTTTAAAAAATAATATATATTTAATCTTGAATCGGAAAGCTTGGCATACCAAGATATTCAGCGCAGAAGCCCTACGACAAATACTTCCCCACAATAGGCATACGTCTCCCCATCCCAAAACCCTTACTGCTCACCCGCAACACGGGCGCTGCCTGTTCGCGTTTGAACTCATTGGTGTTCACCATTTTTAAAACCCTGGCCACCAATTCGGGCGCAAAACCCAGTTCAATCAGGTTTTTTGGGCCCTGGCGGCGCTCGATGTACTGAAACAAAATCTGGTCTAATATTTCGTAGGGCGGCAGAGAATCTGCGTCTTTTTGACCCGGACGCAATTCGGCGCTGGGTGGCTTTTCAATCGAACTGTGCGGAATTACTTCACCGTCTTTGTTGAGGTAAGCCGCGAGGGCATATACTTCTGTTTTGTATAAATCGGCTAAAACCGCCAAACCGCCGCATAAATCGCCATAAAGGGTGCCATAGCCTACCGCCATTTCACTTTTATTGGTGGTATTGAGCAAAATGTTGCCAAATTTGTTGCTCATGGCCATCACGATCATCCCGCGTATGCGCGCCTGAATGTTTTCTTCGGTTACATTGAAGGCATAGCCCCAAAAATGCGGTTTCAACGCGGCTTCATATGCTTCATACATCGGTTGCACGGGCACCAAATCGTATTGCATGCCCAGGTTTTGGGCCAATTTGCGGGCGTCGTTCACCGAATGGTCGCTGCTAAACTGGCTTGGCATCAATACCCCGCGCACATGGTCAGCGCCTAATGCTTTTACAGCCATCACGGCGGTTACGGCCGAATCAATGCCGCCCGACAAGCCCAAAATGGCGTTTTTAAACCCTAATTTTTGGAAATAATCGCGGATGCCGGTAATGAGCGCATCATGAATGAGTGCAATTTTATCTTTAGCCTGCTCCTGGTGCTTTTCGCCCGCCATCACTTCCGCTAAATCATACACCTTGAGCGCTTCCTGAAAATACGGCATTTCATCCAATACCTTCCCATTGGGAGCAACCACCAGGGAGCCGCCATCAAAAATAATATCGGTTTGAGCGCCTACATGGTTGGCATAAAACAGCGGTATTTGATAGCGTTGCACATTGGCCTGCGCCACCCGAATACGCTCGGCAGCATGGGCATAATCGAAGGGAGAGGCAGAAATATTGAGGATAAAATCAGGTTTTTCGGCCATCATTTCATCCAATGGACAAATGGTGTACAATGGATTTTCATTGCCCACATTCCAAATGTCTTCACAAACCGAAAGGGCTACTTTTTTACCTTTGAACATCACTGTGTGGAATTCAGTGGCAGGCTCGAAATAACGATATTCATCAAAAATATCATACGTAGGCAGCAAAGCCTTGTGTTGGATGCCAATTACTTCCCCATTGTAGAGGAAATAGGCGCTATTGAACAGGTCTTTGCCCTCTTTTTTTGGATTGCGGGTAGGAGCACCTACCACAATACCAATGTCGGTGCTGGCCGCCATCAAACTTTGTAGCGAAGCATCACAACGCTCAATAAAGTCTTCAAACTCCAAAAAATCGCGCGGCGGGTATCCACAAACGGCTAATTCACCAAAAACAATCAGTTCAGCGCCTTGGTCCTTAGCGTCCGAAACAGATTTAAGCATTTTTTGAAGATTGCCTTCAAAATTGCCAATATGATAATTGAGTTGCGCTACGGCGATTTTCATAAAAAGTTGCTTCAATGGTAGTTGTTGGCAGCAAAGAAACGCAATTCTGCGCTTTTTGTTGACGCTTAAAGTTTTAACAACTCGGGCAAACGCGCCCCAAAACATTTAATGTAGCGGACTACATAGTAAATGCGCACCTAAACAGTTATTTTTACATCTGAAATTAATGTCTATGAAAAACCTGCTGATTTTTGCTTGCCTCCTGTGTTCGCAATGGCTAAGCGCCCAAATGATGATTCAAAGTTCAGAATGGTGTGCTTCTAATAAAAAGCAACAATCGTCGGCCCTGCTGCTTCCAGACCTGCGCAGTGACTCGGTGGATATTTTGCATACTGCCATTCGCTTAAATATCGTGAACGTGCCCATGATTCAGGCCCGTTGTGCGGTGGATATTTTGGTAAAAACAGGTCCGTTATTGGGTTTTCGGCTGGATTTGGAAAATTACCAGGTGGATTCGGTGTACTTTAATGGGGTAAAAACCGCGTTTACGTATCAATCGCCCAATTTACAGATCGCATTTCCTACCGCGTTGGCCCAAGGAACAACGGCTGCCATTACCGTCTTTTACCACGGATCTGGCGTGCAAGACCCAACAGGTTGGGGTGGCATCTATGACCAGGGTTCTTACTTTTACAATTTAGGGGTGGGTTTTGATGCCGATCCGCATTCCTTTGGGCGGGCCTGGTTCCCTTGTTTTGATAATTTTGTAGAACGCTCCAGTTTTGAAGTGGAGATCCTTTCGTTGCCAAGTCGGAAAACATATAGTAATGGGTATATGGTTTCCGAAAACCTGGAAAACGGCCTGCTGCGGCGGGTTTGGCGTTTAGAAACACCGATCCCTTCCTATTTGGCTTGTTTTTCGAGCGGCCCCTATGTTTCCTTTAAAAGAACCTATGCGGGCGTGAATGGCCCGATTCCCGTAGAAATTGCCGTGACCGCCAATGATACCAACAAGGTGAAAGGCACATTTGTACATTTACCCGACGCGATTACGGCATTTGAGCACTGGTTTGGCCCATATCGGTGGAACAAAATTGGCTATTCCGTCGTACCGTTTCAATCGGGTGCCATGGAGCATGCAACCAATATTGCCATCATGCAAAATGCGGTGAACGGGAATACGAGCAACGAAACCTTGTGGGCACATGAGCTGAGCCATCATTGGTGGGGCGATTTGGCCACTTGCAGCACTGCAGAAGATATGTGGCTCAATGAAGGTTGGGCGGTATTTTCGGAGCACTTATTTACCGAATGGATATATGGTAAAGCGGCCTACGATCTTGCCGTGCAAACAAACTTTATCAATGTGTTGCAAACTGCGCATATTCAGGAAGGTATGTATCGGGCGGTGTCGGGTTTGCCGCATGAATACACGTATGGCAACCATGTTTATAATAAAGGTGCAGTGGTAGCCCACAATTTGCGCACGTACATGGGCGACTCCTTGTTTCGGACCGGTTGCCGGGCTGCTTTGGATCAAACCCAGTTTACAGATTGGAGCAGCGCCGATTTACGGGATCAGTTGCAAATTGCCACAGGGTTGAATTTGGGTGATTTTTTCAATGATTGGGTGTTTTCGCCAGGATTTTCGCATTTTTCGGTCGATTCTTTTACGATTTCAGATGCACCCAATCCGGGTTTTATACAAGTTTCGGTGCAAGTGCAGCAAAAATTACGGGGCGCGCCGCATTTTCATCAAAATGTACCCCTTGATTTGGTATTTATCAACGCATCCCGCGCCCGTTATCGGGTTTCGGGCGTGGTTTCGGGTCAAAACACCACCCTTTCCTTTCAAATTCCGACCTCTTTTGGCACGCCCCTGCTTTGTTGGGCCAATCCCAACTTAAAATTGCTAATGGCGCGTACCGAAAAAGAACACCTAATTGCCGCACCGGGTCAGTTTTCGTTCGCACCGGCAAAAATGGAGGTAAAAGTAAATGCCGCTTCCGATACCACCCTGATGCGCGTCGAATACCATTTTGCCATGCCCGACACGGCGGCGACAGTCAACCCCCATGGTTTTAAATTCAGCAACCGGTATTGGACCGTTGATGGCTTTTTTAGTGCTGATTTTCAAGCGACGACCAACCTATTTTACGATGGCCGTGGCACCCAGGATCAGTTGGATACCGAACTTTTTGCCCAAACCGGTCCTTCGGAAGATAGCCTGTTATTGGTTTACCGTTCCAAGCCAGGACAGCCCTGGGAAATATGCGCGTTCAGCAGCAAACTTGGGTTGGGTTCCTCGGTCGACAAATATGGTTTTTTCAAACTCAATCAGTTGTTGCCCGGCCAGTATGCCATTGTGAAAGGATCGGCATTAACCAGCACGAATACGCCCAAATCGGATGCGATTTCGTTGCAAATTGTGCCCAACCCGGCCCGACAAAAAATCAACCTGAAAACATCGGCCCCTTATGACTCGGTACTTTTGCTCAACCAGGAAGGTGTACAGGTTCAATCGTGGCACTTTAATGGGGTGACTGAAAGCACCTTGCAATTGAATCAGGTGCCGCCCGGAACCTACTGGGTGCTGGTTTATGGCAAATCCGGCATGGGCGTTCAATCACTTATTTTAATACCCTGAGTAACCTGCGCATGATTATGCGTCTAAGCAATATAACCAATTCATCAAACAAGCACTTCTTCATGCAAGTTATTTCTCTGTTGCGGCGCATTGCGACCCTTTTGATTTTTTCAGTTGCAGTTTTTATCCCTATTTACAGCCAAAACAATACCCGCTCTATGCTGGATGCCGACACTAGTTCGGTACTGGCGGTGGCCCAAATGATTTCCGACACTTTTGGCGCACCGGTTGATTTGGTGGCCGAATTTATCGCCCAGGCAAAAAAACTGGAGATACGAGAAGGTATTCCTGCGACGGCTTTTATTGGCATTGCGATCCTGGAATCGACCGGTTTTACCAGTTATTTGTATCAAAATGCGCGCAATCCGTTTGGTATGCGCGCTACGGCACCTTGGCGCGGCGCTACTTTTGTGATGTGGCATGAAGGCCGAGATGCCCCATTCCGGAAGTACAGTACCCCGGCTGAGGCCGTACGGGACTTCAATCGATTCCTGGAAAGTCGAAAATGGTTCAGGGATGCATTGGCCTGTTCACCGAGCGATGTAGACTGTTTTTTGGATGGACTAGTGGCTAATCCTGATAAACAAGAGCCGGGGTACGCAACCGACCCGGGTTGGGGCGATAAAATCAGAAGAATTATTGCAAAATACCACCTGGAAACGCTCGTTACCAACTAGCATTTTGATTCCAAAAAGGCGGAAAAAAGGTATCATTGCTTTGCATACGCCACCGTTCAGCCTCTTCTGCTTCTGCTGCGCGTTGTGCTTTTGTTTTATCAAACACATCGCGCGGCAGAAAATATTGCTTTTCCAGGTTGCGTTCCAGCGCGAAAGGGTCGTCTTTTTCAATTTCTTCGTCCTCCAACTCGCCTTTAAACCAAAAAGAAGCAAAAATACCTGCCAAACTGCCCAACAAATGGCTTTCCCAGGAAATACCTTCCTGGTCGGGCAAGATGCCGAAAAACATACCACTATACACCAACATCACAATCAAAGCCAGGATGATTGAGCGCAGGCTACGCCGAAAAATACCGTTCCAAAAAATAAAGGATACCAAACCATACACAATCCCGCTTGCCCCAATGTGCGAAACTGGCCGTGCCAGCAACCAAACGGCAATGCCGGTCATAAAATAAATTAACCAAAAAGCGCGCATCGCCACTTTCCGATAGAAATAAATACTCAGGGCGGTAAGTACAAACAGCGGGAAGGTATTGGAAATCAGGTGCTTCCAACTGCCATGCACCATGGGGCCGGAAATAATACCTGGAATGCCCCAAATACGCCGCGACATAATGCCATAGGCGGCAGGATCCCAATTCCAGATGGATTGATAAAAATGAATGCCCCAAATAAACAAGATTGCAAACAGCGGAAAGCGCAAACTTTCTACCAGGTGTTTGCGGGTCAGTTCAAAACTATCGGTTTCACTATCAATTAATCCTCTTAACATTTAAGGCTTGGTATAAATGCTTGGTACTTGCTGTGGGCGGTTGAGCCGCAATTGAACACCGATACCCAGGCAAGGAGCACCGCCCATACCTGATTGCAGGCTAGGCTTTAAGCGTAAACTCAAATCCTCGCTCACATCAAAACTATGGAGATGCGCATCAACAAAAGCGTCGGTGATCGACAGCAAATACACTAAACCAAGACCGAGGCTGGTTAGTTCAACATAACGTTGAAATTGATCGCGGTAAGATTTCATGGATGTCTCACTGATCCGGTCGTACGGTGATTCGGTCGGATTGGTATTTGGGTCGCCATCCTTCAGCAGGCGGTAATTGTATACTAGTGCGCGGTGTTGTTTGATGTTGTCAATATTCCAATACAACATACCTCCCAAGGCCGCATACACAATGGGTAATTTCCAAAATTTTTTATTGTAAATCTGTCCACCACCCGGAATAATGGCAAAAAGCACGGCCTTGCGCGGATTGGGATAACCTTTTGTAAAAAAGCGGCGTAACCATTTTTCCCGCACCATACCTGAATCGGGCGCCGCCACCACTGTACTATCACCGGGTATCAGCAGCGTTTCGGGCGATTGTGCCCGTAAAGGGGTGGTAAACAAGTAAAAAAAAGCGATCAGTAAAACGAAAGTCTTTTGCATCATGGCAAAAATAACGTTTGAAACGCAAAATTGTGGCAAAAAAACGCGGCAATAATAGATCTAAAAAAATCGGATTGCCCAGGTGCTATACCCCGGCAATCCGATCATCTAATATTTCGAGGCTTAAAACACCTTATTGTACATCATTAATGTTACGTAGCAGCAATTGTTTGCCGTTAAAATCAGAAACAATGGCCGTAATGGTTACCGGGGTAGTAGGCAAAGGCGACAATGCGAACAATGCAGCACTACTTGTAAATACCACAATATTGCCACTTGCATCGGTGGCCGTACGGCTTCCAGAGAAGTTAGAACCGCCGCTGAGGGTTACATTCGAAACGCGCACCAGGGTGCTTTCCCATGCATTGTAGTTGGTGTTGATTTCGGCAATTGTTGCAACCCGTGGTGTTGGCGTGTTGCCCGAACTTACGATACTGGCATTGGCCAAAGGCACATTGTTTAATTGCAGCAATTTGTTGAATTCGCTGATTTCTACACCAGATACCACGACTTCAATTTCGTCACCTTGCTCGAAACAGTGGTCGGCTTCAAAACGCACCACGATGCCTGCCGTGCCATCCTGAAAGTAAATATTACGGCTATTCAGGTTTTTATTGTTGCGGTCAGAAAGCACCATGCCTTTGATCTTTTTACCTACAGGTGCTGAAGTTACCGTGCCGGTGAACAGGCTGCGAATTTCGCTCACATTGATGGCTGTTGCTGTGCCAGGACCACCATTGCCGCAACGGGCGCCAGACATGTTTACATCGTCGATGTTGCGGATAAACAATTGGTAATCAGATCCAAAAACGCCCAACACACCCACAATTTTACCACTGCCGGTAGGGGTCAGTTTGGAAGCGAAATCAGAATAACCGCTAGAACGTACGATCAACTGCAAGCCATTGCAATCTTCGAGCAAGCGGTTGAGGCTGTTCTTGGTCGGTACGTCCGCATAAGTTTTGCCCGCATCACATTGGGTAAATTGAACGCCATCCAACTCCACCAAGGTGTTGAGCAGGTCATTGTTCAAATCATTGATGGAGATTTTTTTAGGGGCCAATTTGGGCTCTTTATAATCGCCGCGTACTACTTTTTGACGTACTTGAGCAGCGGTCAAACCAACTGCGCTGGGTACGCCATTTTCAACCAGGATAGAACCCTGCAATTGTGGCAAACCATTGTAATCGGTGAGTATCAAGTCTTTACAACGGATGTACAGGTAGCGGCCAATGGGCGTAGAATTATACAAAAAGCCGTCGTTGAATTTTACTTCAATACCGCCAGTTGCGTCCTGAATAACCAGGGTTTTGTAGTAGTTGCCAGAGCGGTCGTCCATTACCACCTCACCGCCGATGATCAAGTCATCCTTGATTTTATCGAGCGCATCGGGGGTAACGTGCAATTTTTTCAATTCTTTGATGGTCGTATTTGCCTGAATATCAATTGCAACGCCGCCGGATGGTGGTTCATCGAATTCAGTTTTTACACAAGACCAAAATGCCAAGGTGGCGATGAGCAACAAGGCCGCGCCGGAAATCCAGCTATTTTTCAAAAAAAGATTCATTGTATGGTTGTTTTAAAATGCTGTAATTGGGTGATAATCGGTTTTGGAGGAATTTATCTAAAATCTGTACCTACATGCGGTAAGCCAGGCTCAGGAAGTAGTTCAAGCCAGGTGCGTAGATCAGTTCGCTCGTGTAAAAACGGGGGTCGTTGATATCGAAACGGTAAGCATTGCGGTAAGATTCGCGTCCTGAGATAATGATTTTCTGATTATCCAGGATGTTGTTGATGCCTACATTCATATAAATAAACCGGTTGTTGCCTACTTTCCAGGATTTGCTGGCAAAGAAATCGAGGGTATAATTGGCGGGCGCTTTTTGCTGGTCAATTACAGTATGCCAAATAGGCGATGCCTCGGTGATGCCATCCACGAAACGCGCGGTGCGGCGAGCACGGTCGAACTCGTAATACATACGACCAGCATAGTTGAGCGACAAAGAGGCACGCCAGAATTTAGGCGATTCGTACTGAACGCTCACAGTAGCAGCCGTTTGTGGCGTACGTGGCACATAAAAGTTCTTCTGATACACTTGTCCAGCATTCAGGATCAGTCCTTCGATATTGTCGGGTGCCAGGTACATGGTCGGGCGGGATGTGTAGATGTATTTTCCGATCGAAGCAGCACCGGTAAAAATCCAGCTTGGCACTGGTTTGGCTTCTACGCCAATTTCCACGCCCGTGTGGCGACGGTTTACGCCTTGCAATACGGTACCGCCAAAGAAAAATGGCACCTGCAAAAAAGTATCATCGTCATCCAGGTTAATGCCGCTCAGATCAATACCCGAAAGCACGCGTCCTACTGTTTGAATGCTGCCAAATACATTTTCCGTTTCGTTCAAAAATTCGGTAAAGTAGCCTGTAATCCGTGCACGGTAATTCGGTGCGCGCAACATGTAACCACCTTCTACACTGCGTATTTTCGACAAGGTAGGATTGGGGATAACCGTATTGCGTACCCGTGGTGACACGAAGATATTGCGCATTTGGGGGGCTTTGGTTGCATAGTAACCATTGGCATACAAGTAGTTACGGCCATTGATTTTGAACACGCCGCCTGCTTTTGCGCCCCAGGTATTCCAGGTAAGTTTTTCAGAATTGCCCAAAGAGGAATTCGGGAAACGACCGTTTTGCATATTACCGGTACGCCATTGGCGGGTTTGGCCCGCTTCACCTGAAACAAAAAACTGAAAGCGCTTGAAGGAAAACTGACCTTGCGCCCAGGCATTGCTGCGGCGAATATTTTCGTCGAAATCGTATCCGAAAATTTCCCCTTCGCGCACGAGGTTATTGGGGTTACGCAAATCGGCCTGGCGACCGTCCAGTTTTTCAGCACCATCAAATTGGCCAAAAAAGTCCCAATCTGTCCAGTAATCTGCACCCAGCAAATCCTGCATTTCTTTATAATTGCGGCCCAGGTAATACACGTACTGCGCACCGCCATTAATATTTAAAAAACTGTTTACAGTGTGTGTCAGGGTGCCATTGACCCCTAATTCCTGGTTGTTAGCGCGTTGATTTTCAACAATATAGGCAGCGCGTTTGCCTGTAACACTGTTACCCGGAATGCCTTCTGCATTCTCAATGGTCGTTACGTTGTTCCGGTTGGCTTCGTACAAAGCGGCCCAATCTATTTGACGCAAGGCTTCGTCGCGGCTCAACTCATTTGCCCAAGCACTAGCCAGGGCAGTATCGGGCAAGCTGGAAGGCAAGCGGCGGTTGAAGTCGGGGGCCGGGTTGTTGGCATTGAGCCAGTTGATGCGGGTAAAACCACTCAAACCGTACTGGCCGTACCCTGCAACGGTCAGGTGGGTTTTGTTGCTCGGAGTAAAGTCGTAACGCACAATGGCGGTTGGCTGGTGGTTGGTAGACACCTGCGCATTGCGTTTTTCGCCATTTTGAAAGCCCCAATTCGGGTTGTAATAGTTAGAACCTGCGATGTCGTACATTTCCTGAAATGAATCGCCAGCGCGTCCGCGTTTGTTGGGCGTACCAAAAACCGTCAGGTTGATGCTGTGTTTGTCGCTGATTTTGTTGTCGGCGGAGAAAAAGTACGAATAGCCGTCAAAAAAAGTGCCCGGCACATAACCTTCTTGTGCCCAGCGTTTGCTTACCGACATGGATACCGCCCAACCACCAGGCATCAAGCCGGTGTTCATGGTGAGCATCATGCGGTTGCGGTAAATCCGGTTTGTCAAAGAATAGGTAGCGCGGATTTGTTTGCGCTGGTTGATGGCACGGGTATCAATGTTTGCGGCGCCGCCTACCTCGCCAAAAGCGAATTCGGTTGCATCCAACCCAACCGAGCTGGTACGGTTGCGGAATACATCGTTCAGGCCGGCAAATTCACCAAACGGCGTAAAGCCCGTTTCAGGGTCATTAAACGGAACGCCATTGAGGTACAATTGAAATAATCCGGAATCGTATCCGCGTTCGCGGAAACGAAAGGTACTCCAGCCAAAGCCCGAGATATTCTGAAAAACGTCGCGCGAAGCATGTAAAAGGTTGGAAACGCCCCCCGAGCCTTCGGTTTCTGATTCAGCTTCTTCCAAGGTAACGGTTGGAATTTCACCAAAAAAGGTCGTGGTAGCCGCTTTTTTCAGGTTAACATCCAATTTCAGTTCGCCGTCGACTGGAACATCAACGGGTAACTCGAGCGGGAGATACCCGGCATAATTGAATACCAAGGAAAAACGACCAGCCACAACATCGGCCAGTACAAAACTGCCATCAGCAGCAGAAACAGTAAATTTTCCGGTAGATGCCAATACAACGGATACATCGGCAACCGGGGTGTTGTTTTCACTGTCCATTACTTTACCGGAAATTTTAGCGCCGGTTTGAGCATATGCACAGGTAACAGACCACAATAATAGGCTTGCAAACAGAAGTTTTTTAATCATTCAAAGGTCAAAGAGATGAGAATGGATAAAGAAAAAAGAGGAAGAAATTGAATAAATGCGGGCAAAAGTACTCAAAGCCACATCAAGCCAACTACACTTTCCTGTTAATTTATTGCAAAGCGATGCCTTATTCAGACCAAATCCATTTCCTTTGCACCACAATTCAATCAATATGAAAAAAATAAGCATTTTAACGTTTTTTTTACTTTGTTTTTATGCCCTTTCTGCGCAGAAAAGCGATTACAAAGTAGCCTCCATCGGTTTTTACAACCTAGAAAATCTCTTTGACACCATCGATTCGCACGTGACCAACGATGCGGATTTTCTGCCTACGGGTCGGCTGCTTTGGAATACCGAAAAGTACATTTCCAAACAGGCTAACATGGCCAAGGTGATCAGCCTGATGGGCGCTGAACTTTCTCCGGATGGCGTTGCTGTTTTAGGTGTTGCCGAGGTAGAAAACCGTAAAGTGCTGGAAGATTTGGCACAACAAGAGGCCATTAAAAGTCGTGGATACCAAATTATCCATTTTGACTCCCCTGACGAACGGGGTATTGATTGCGGTTTGCTGTATCAACCTAAATATTTTACGGTGCTGGGTTCGAAGGCGTTTCCGGTCAATTTGCAAAAAGCCAAGGACTCGCTACCCGATTTCACCCGCGATATTTTGTATGTAACCGGAATGCTGGATGGCGAACAAATCCATGTAATGGTGGGGCACTGGCCTTCGCGTCGTGGGGGTGAAAGCGGTTCGGGTTGGATGCGCGCACGGGCTGCTGCCGTTTGCCGCCAAATTACAGACAGCTTGCTGAATGTAAATATTGATGCTAAAATTGTGGTGATGGGCGATTTGAATGATGATCCGGACAATAAAAGTATTGCCCAAGTATTGGGCGCAAAATATGATACCAAAGGATTGCAACCCAAGGATTTGTACAACACCATGTACGACCATTACAAAACAGGCGATGGCACCTTGGCTTACCGTGATTCGTGGGATTTATTTGACCAGTTGATCATTTCAAAGGGCCTTGTGAATAAAAAAGTGGGCGGCTGGCAATTGTACAAATCCATGATTTACCGTCAACCCTGGTTGTTACAAACGGAAGGCGCTTATCGTGGCTACCCTTTCCGGACGTATGTGGGCGACATTTTCATCAATGGATACAGTGACCATTTGCCGGTGTATATCTACCTGTTAAAAAAGGCAAACCCGCCACGTCCATAAACCTCTACAAAAGAAAAAGCGATGACCTTTTCAAGTCATCGCGCATAGTGCATGCTAATTGTCATCGTCCCTGTATCATCATGAGATTAGCATTCTGTAGAATCGGTACCTGGTTGGCCATGTTTTGAAAAGCGCGTGGCCAACTTCCGCGCTAGGCCATCATTTGGGGGGAATATGCCCCCAAATGATGGTTTTTATTTAAAATATACGTTGTAAGTCAATTTAGAACCCGCCAAATATCCCAGGGACATTACTGCGCTTTGGATGCCGATGTCGGCCAATTTGTGCCACCATTTGCTGTTGTGGTTTTTGTGGTCGTTCACCAAAGGAATGGTTGCGCTCAATGCTGCTGCTGAAATCAACATGTTGTGGGTAAGGAACAACAAGTGGTAAGAATCGGTAAATTGAACGGGTACATTAGGGCGGGTATATTTGTTTTCCCAAGAAAGGCGATTGTCCCAGTATTGACGATTAGCGCCTGGAAACTTGTTGAAGAATTTTTCCTTTTTCCAAATGGTTGTTTCGCGCAAGCCCTGGTTAACACCCGCTGTGAAAGACAAGGCGCCTGGCAGGATGGCGCGTTTCAGGCTGCGTTTCAGGCTGTAGTGGTATGTTTTGTTGTTGTCTAATTTTTCAATACCCAGTTGTGGTGCAACTTGCATCGTGTTTTGGTTGGTTGCAAATTGAGCGCTCAAAACGAAAGGAAGGAAGCAGAGAACAAAAACAAATGATTTCATGACTTACAGATTGATGATGTTGGAAGATTTTGTTTGCCGTTTGGCTGTTTGATGATACAAAGATGGGGCGTGCGGCAGGCATCAACGGAGGGCTTTCGTTTTTTGGTCGGGTTGGGGCTGGTTTTGGTAAGGATGGGCGGTTTTTGGTTTTTGGGGCTCTTGCGAGGTTCAAATCGAGACTTGCGCGCGGTTACAATCGAGGCTTGCGCGCGGTTACAATCGAGGCATGCGCGAGGTTACAATCGAGGCTTGCGCGAGGTTCCAACCTCGTGCATGGATCGATCGGGCTCTGCCCGGGTCGATAGCGGGCAGAGCCCGATCGAAGGACGCACGAGGTTGGAACCTCGCGCGAGCGGTGGGTTGAAAAAATGCAAACCCGCCAAGCCCATACCCCCCTGTTTAAAAAGAAAAAAGCGATGGTCTTTTCAGTCCATCGCGCATAGTGTGTTTATTGTCATCGTCCCTGTATCATCATGAGATTAGCATTCTGTAGAATCGGTACCTGGTTGGCCATGTTTTGAAAAGCGCGTGGCCAACTTCCGCGCTAGGCCATGATTTGGGGGAAATATGCCCCCAAATCATGGTTTTTTATTTGAAATATACGTTGTAAGTCAATTTAGAACCCGCCAAATATCCCAGGGACATTACTGCACTTTGGATGCCGATGTCGGCCAATTTGTGCCACCATTTGCTGTTGTGGTTTTTGTGGTCGTTCACCAAAGGAATGGTTGCGCTCAATGCTGCTGCTGAAATCAACATGTTGTGGGTAAG
>CAIVGO010000027.1 GCA_903905445.1 uncultured Bacteroidota bacterium | reverse complement strand
TTTTTTATCCTCCGAGTTCTGCTTATAGTCTGTATCACAAAGTGCGCAGTGCCATCCTCCATTATCCCAATGGTAAACCAGCGAGCCGTATTGTCCTATCCCTTGACAATTCATACATTTTAGTTCGGCATGTTCCTCAAATCCGCCATTTCTAAGAATGCTTTTTTGCGCGAAAGTTTGGCTGGCGATGCACACATAAGTCAAGAGCAGGATAAAAGTGTGGAAATTCATTTATTTAAGGTGTAGTGTTTTAGAAAATAGAGTATCGGGTTTTGTTTTATGGTTGAGGTGCTAAATTAAAATTTGCATTCATAGGAATAAGGTGCAAAAACCGGTGCGCTTGCTGCATACATGATTTCTTTTCCCAAAAGAAATCAATTAAAACTCAAAAAATTTGATTGCTAACAATATATTTTCTTGACACAACACGCTTGGGTAGATTTTTATTGAAACTATAATTTCGCGCAGTGCTACACGGAAAAAAAACGCAGATGTTACACGGAAAGGTCTGTGTAACATCTGCGAAAACGAATCTGTGTGGCATCTGTGCGAAAACGATCCAGTTAGTTGTGATGGTAGACCCCATCCGCAACAACGCATTTACATCGGAGCAATCGGGTTAGGTGCTACATTACTCACCGGTTTGATACTTTGCAGATAAGCAAAAATGGCACTGAGATCTTCCTCCTTCATGTTCACGTAATTGACCCACGGCATGGGCGGCAACAACATGCGGCTGCCATTGAGGCCTTTAGATTTACCTTCCGTCAATGCTTTTTTGAATTGGGCAAATGTCCAGTTGCCCAACCCGGTTTCATCGGGCGTGAGGTTGCTGGAAAATGAAACGCCCCAGCCACCAGCAGCGGCGGTAAGGTCGGGCGTGAACATGGCGAACCCGGCAGCCAATACTTTTTTGTCAAAATTTGGGATGGGTTGTGTGCCTGGATAACCCGATAACATCCGTTCTGGGATGATTTCGGGCCCATTTGGCCCCATGCGCTTGGGTGAATGGCAGTCATTGCAACCACAGATATTTACAAGGTATTCACCTCTGGCTACCATGGTGGCTTTGTCCGGTGCTGCTGCAATTTGCGCACTGGATTGGGTAGTGGGTGGGGTGTTTTCTGCACATGCACCGATAACGAATGGCATGAGCAACAATAAGTGAGTGATTTTCATTGTAAAAGTATTATTATTGAAATGTTGAACGGGCGTGAATGTACAACCAAACCAATTACCTACAAATGGCCCTTGCCACATTAGTTTAATTTTATATGCAACACCCCATGCCCGGACCCGTTTGCAACACCCCACAAATGTTTTTTTGCATTTCCATGCTGTATTATTGCCGGTGCATTTACTGGTACAATGGATGGTTTCTAAACCACTCCGCCTTTTTGAAAAAACCTGATTAAATTTGCATTTTTAAACCAATTTTAATTAGAACCATGAAACTTACCATTACATTTTTTGCTTTACTACTATCCTTATCTCTACACGCCCAATGCTGGGAAAGCGCTGCGGGCGGATCTTACCACACGGTTGCAATTGCTGCACGGTAAAAAACCCCAGCAGTCCAACTCAGCAAGCAATTTGTGAAGCAATAAATCATGCGCTTACTACCCTACCTACTAATCCCCATCGCAATTGCAATATTTTGGCATAAACGCAGGCTTCCTCACCCCGGCTTAAGTTACCTATTATGCATCGTAATCCTGGAAGTTTACGCATTTGGAATTGTTACCTTAGATAACTTTTTGCACCCCGCACCACCAGGGCCTGCCTGCAACACCCCGCAAATGGCTTTTTTGGTTTTTCATGTTGTCTTGTTGCCTGTGCCGTTACTGGTACAATGGATGGTTTCTAAAACGCTGCGTTTTATCGAAAAATCTGAGTAAATTTGCCGTTTTTTAACCAAATTTTACCTAAACCATGAAACAACGCTTTACATTCCTTGCATTACTACTTTCCATATCCCTGCACGCCCAATGCTGGGAAAGCGCCGCGGGCGGATCTTACCATACCGTTGCCATTGCAACCGACAGCACGCTTTGGACTTGGGGCGATAATGGTATCGGCCAACTGGGAAACGGATCTTTTAACGGTGAACTAAAGCCCATTCAAATAGATTCTACCCCCGTTTGGCGCCAAGTGGACGCAAACGCATCGGCTTGCATTGCCTTGAAAAAAGATGGCACCCTTTGGACTTGGGGCGACAATGGTTCCGGCCAATTGGGCATCGGATCCAGTACCCAGTATAGTCAAATACCTGTTCAAGTTGGAACTGCCAACAATTGGATCGCTGTTTCGATGGGAAGTGCACACGTTTTGGCCATCAAATCCGATAGCACCCTTTGGGCTTGGGGCAATAATTTTTATGGCGGATTGGGCATTGGCTCTAACGCAGATAAACGTTCACCCGTTCAAATTGGTACAGCCCATGATTGGATCGCAGTTGCCGGAGGTGGCTTTCATAGTTTGGCACTTAAAAGTGACGGAACCCTCTGGGCTTGGGGCTATAATGAATATGGCCAATTGGGCGATGCTACCAATGTCGACAAAAAAACACCCATCCAGGTTGGCACGGATAATAAATGGAGCAAAATTGCGGCCGGATATACTTTTAGCCTTGCCCTCAAATCCGATGGAACCATATGGGCTTGGGGCTATAATTCGAACGGACAATTGGGCGATGGCACTACCAACGACCGCAATACACCCAAAAAAATAGGCACCGGAAATACCTGGAACAGCATAAAAACGGGTAGCGGACATTGCCTGGCCACCAAAAACGACGGCACCTTGTGGACCTGGGGCTATAACCTGGATGGACAACTGGGCCTCGGAAATACCAACGAACAATATGCCCCCCTTAAAGTAGGCAATGCCACCAATTGGCAATCGGCCAAGGGCGGTGGTAGTCACTCCATGGCCGTCCAAACCGATGGAACGCTGTGGACCTGGGGTTATGGCAAATACGGACAATTGGGCGACGGAACCATCCTCTCGCATGCAACGCCAGCCATTGTCCTTTGCCAAACGAGCAGCATACGCCCTGTTTTGTTGTCCGATCATCTTTTAAAATTGTTCCCAACGCCCGCACACGATGATCTTCAGGTGCAATGGACCGGAATCGTTACCCAAGATTTTACCTTCGAAATTCGAAATGTATTGGGCGCGGTGGTTTTTCCAACGCAAACCCTGCTTGGAAATGAACGCGTGGATGTAAATGCCTTGTCACCCGGTGTGTATTACCTGACCGTAAAATCCGAAGCAGGCCAAATCACCAAACAATTTGTGAAGCAATAAGCGGCTTTGTCGTGGGTGTTTGCTGTATTGAAACACCCATGACAATACCCTTTCCCAAAAACCGTACCTTTGCGCTAAAATATCCCATATATGTCGCGCAACCCTACAATCCATTCCCCCCAACGCAGTTTCCCCATCACAGGCATGAGTTGCGCCGCCTGTGCACTGAGCGTGGAGGAAATTGCCCAGCAACAAACCGGGGTAGAAACCGCATCCGTTAATTTTGCTACCCATACACTTACCATTGATTATCAAGCAAATAATTTATCCATCGCGCAATTGCAGCAAGCGATTGAAGCCGGTGGGTACGGAATAATCGTAGAAACCGAAAAAGCAGACGCTCAAAAAGCACAATCGGACTACGAAAAAGCGCAACTACAAAAACTAAAAATCGACATCCGCTGGGCCATCGCATGCAGTATTCCGGTGGTAGTACTCGGTATGTTTTGGATGAGCGCGCCTTATGCCAACTGGATCATGTTGGTTTTGAGTATTCCGGTGATTTTTGTGTTTGGTGCGCGCTTTTTTACCAGCGCCTGGAAACAAACCCGCATGGGCAAGGCCAACATGGATACCCTGGTGGCCCTCAGCACCGGCATCGCATTTCTATTCAGCACGTTTAACACGGTGTACCCAGCCTTTTTTACACAACAAGGCTTAATGCCGCATACTTATTTTGAGTCGGCTTGTGTCGTAATCGTATTTATTTTATTGGGTAAACTGCTCGAAGCCAATGCAATGACCCGCACCGCAGCGGCCATCCAAGGTTTGATGCAACTGCAACCTAAAACGGTGTTGCTGCTCCGAGATGGAAAAGAAATACAGGTGCCGATCGCGGAGGTGCAGGTGGGCGATTGCGTGCTCGTGCGCCCGGGCGACCGCATCCCGGTGGATGGAAAAGTAAGCGACGGCCATTCGCTGGTGGATGAAAGTATGCTTTCCGGCGAGGCCATTCCGGTGGAAAAAGGCCCTGGAATTGCCGTTTTTGGCGGTACGTTAAATCAAAAAGGCAGTTTTCAGTTCATTGCCGAAAAAGTAGGCAGCGCAACGGTGTTGGCCCAAATCATCCAGTATGTGCAGGAAGCGCAAGGCAGCAAGGCCCCGGTGCAAAAACAGGTAGATAAAATTGCGGGTATTTTTGTGCCCGTTGTTTTGGGCATTGCTGTCCTCACTTTTGGCGTTTGGCTGCTCTTTGGCGGCATGCAGGCGCTTCCATTGGCCCTGTTGAGCAGTGTTACCGTGCTTGTCATCGCCTGCCCTTGTGCCCTCGGACTGGCCACACCCACCGCCATCATCGTAGGCATGGGCAAGGGCGCGGAGCGGGGCATCCTCATCCGCGATGCCGCTTCCCTCGAAATGGCGCATAAAGTAGATACCATTGTATTGGATAAAACAGGAACCATCACAGCCGGAAGTCCGGTGGTAACGGATCTTGCCTGGATAAACCCGGAAGATGCTACAACCGCCGCACCGATATTATTAGGCCTCGAAATACGCTCCGAACATCCTTTAGCGGCCGCGATCACTACATTTTTAAAAGAACAATCGATTTCAGCCGCCGAAATCACGCAATTCAATAGTCTAAGCGGACAAGGGGTGGTTGGAAATGTAGGTGCCGCCGTTTACCGGGCCGGGAGTTTGGCCTGGATGACGCAATTGGGTATTCAAATTCCAGAAAATGCGCAAAAAACTTTAGAAACATGGCAAAAACTGGGCAAAACCGCCCTGCTTTTTAGCAAAGACCAAACCTTATTGGCTTGTTTAGCAGTAGCTGATCCAATCAAACCCGGGGCCCAGGAAGCCCTGGATGCCTTACAGTCGGCAGGTCTGTCAGTTTATATGTTGAGCGGCGATCACCCGAATACCGTACAAGCCGTGGCGCAGGTGTTGGGTTTAAAAAAATTCGCAGCAGCCCAAATGCCCGCCGATAAAGCGGCATATATAACCAATTTGCAACAAAAAGGCCATATCGTGGCCATGGCGGGCGATGGAATCAACGATGCCCAAGCCCTGGCCCAAGCCGATTTGAGCATCGCCATGGGCAAAGGATCGGATATTGCCATTGAAGTGGCCGATATGACCCTGGTTTCGGGCGATTTACGGCAATTGCAAAAAGCCCTGCAACTGTCCAAACAAACCGTGCGCACCATCCACCAGAACTTGTTTTGGGCGTTTATTTACAATGTGATCGGCATTCCTTTAGCGGCCGGTGTGCTTTATCCCATCAATGGCTTTTTGCTCAACCCGATGCTTGCCGGCGCAGCCATGGCCCTGAGTTCGGTTTCGGTCGTGGGCAATAGCCTGCGTTTAAAAAACAAACAACTTTAGCGCCTGATTAAAAAAAAACCGGGTGCTTGTGCAATTTCATCCCAATTTGCATCATTCCTATCGTAAGTTTGCTTGATCTTCCCAACCGTGCACCATGCGCCTAACCAACATGCATTTCCTATTGTACCATCCCTTTCTTTTTAAAAATAAATTCCAGCGTCCAATGCGCCTAACCCTTCCCTTGCTGCTCTTGCTTGGGCTTTTTGCGTTTTGTAAAATGCCGAGTAAAAAAACAAGCCTCCAACCAAGCACCGAAACATTTAAAACCAAAACGGATACGAAAATGCCCGATTTACCCATCGCAGGCGATTACCCGGCGGCCTGGCAGGAAATTGACAGCCTCGAACGGGAAGGCCTGTTCAAATCTGCCCTGGAAAAAACAGAAGCGCTGTACGCCCGCGCCTCCAACGACAATAATGCCGGACAAATTCTAAAGTCCCTTATTTTCAAAGGCAAATTCCTTACGATGTTGGAGGAAAATGGCATTGAAAAAGCCATGAAACTGTATGAAACGGAACTCCTGCGTATGCGCCAGCCCGAAAAATCGGTGTTGCAAAGTATGCTCGCCGAATTATACAGCACCTACCTCCAAAATCAGGGTTGGCGGATAAGCAACCGCACACAATTGGCAGACGCACCCGGTCCAGACATCACGACCTGGTCGGCGGCCAACTTCGAACAACGCGCACTGGATCTTTACCAGGCCTCGGTGAAAGAAGAAAGTGCCCTGCGCAATGGCCCGATCAATTACATCAAAGACATCATCCTGCCGGGCAGCACCGATACAACCGCCGTGCCGCTTCGCCCTACCCTCTTCGATTTTTTGGCATACCGCGCCCTGCAACATTTTGAAAGTGAACGCAGTTACCTCAATCAGCCTGCTTTCAAATTCGAACTCAGCCAGGAAGCCGCTTTTGCCCCTGCGAAAACATTCTTATTGGAAAAATTTGAATCGCAGGATGAAAACGCAAGCAAATGGATGGCGATTCGCTTGTTCCAGCGCCTGCTCTCGGCCCAAAGCGGCAATGCCGGACAAACCGCAGGATACATTGATGCCGACCTTGCCCGACTAAATTTCGTACGCCAAAATTCAGTGCTGGAAGACAAGGAACTTCGGTATGAGCAAGCCCTGGAAAGCCTGCACAAACAATACTACGACCACCCTTCCGATGCCGAAATCGTGTGGCAATTGAGCAACTACCTGTGGCAAAAAGACGTGCAACAACCGGGCGAAAAAACACACCGCAAACGCGCCCTAACCCTGTGTGAAGATGCTATAAAACGGCATCCAAATACGTTTGGAGCAAAACGCTGCGCCCAACTGGTCGAAATCCTGAAAACACCCAGCTTTTCCATCCTCACAGAAATGGCTTATGTGCCCGAAAAACCAGTGCTATTTCGCGTTGCCTGGCAAAACATGTCCAAAATTTATGTAAAACTGGTGCAATTGCCCGGTTTCGACGAATGGAATACTGATACCCCCTACGAACAATACCTCCCTTTGCTCAATGGCAAACGGTCTTTACAACAAAAAACATGGGAACTCGCCGACCCAGGCGATTATTACAACCACGAAACGGAACTCAAACTGGATCCTTGCTCCATCGGTCACTATATGGTGATGGCTGCCGACAATCCGGAGTTTGACGATAAAAAAGGCTACGTGTATTGGTCGCCCATCTATGTGAGCAATTTGAGCGCCGCCCATTTCGCCGAAGAAAAAAGCAACCTGTATGTGGTGCTGAATCGACAAACGGGCGCTGCCATGCCCGGTGTAAAAGCCAATTTTTACCAAACCGCTTATAATTACAACCGCAATCGATATGAACGTACCAGTTTGGGCGCCTTAACTACCGATGCCCAAGGGGTGGTGCGCAAAATTACGGAAGCGCAGGAAAGCGGCGAAGTGTGGTTCAGCCAGGGAAAAGACACGCTCCCAGGCGATAATTATTATGTCAATTATTACCGCCCACAAGAACCACAAACCACGGTGCAGTTCTTCACCGATCGCAGTATTTACCGACCCGGACAAACGGTGTATTTTAAAGGCGTGGTGTATCAGCGGGACACCAAAGCGCATCCCGCCATTCAGACCGGAAAAATGGTGGAAGTAAAGTTTTATGATGTAAATGGCCAAATAAAACAAACTTTAAAGCTAAAAACCAACGATTATGGCACCTTCAATGGTGCGTTTGCAGCGCCTTCCAGTGGACTGACCGGTCGCATGAGCATTCGTGCAACCGATATTTCAGGTATTGCCTGGATCAATGTGGAGGAATACAAACGCCCGAAATTTGAAGTAACCATGTTGCCGGTGGAAGGCGCCTATCGTGTACAAGACCGAATTATCGCAAAAGGGGAAGCAAAAGCTTATGCTGGCAGCAACCTCGATGGCGCCGAAGTGAAATACCGGGTAGTACGTCAGGCGCGCTTCCCGTATTGGGATTATGGTTGGGGAAAATCTTATTTCCCCTGGAATGTCAGCGAAATGGAAATTGCGCAGGGGGTTACCCGCACCAACCTGGAAGGCCAGTTTGAAATACCTTTTACCGCTATACCCGATCGCAGCATCCCCCAAAAAGACCAGCCTGTATTTGATTTTACCGTGTACGCCGATGTAACCGATATAAATGGCGAAACCCGCAGCGCGCGCTATTCAATCGCTGCCGGATATGCCGCACTTCAACTAGAAATGCAGCTGAATGCTACTGAATTGCTCGATAGCATGAAAAAAGTGTCAATCATCGTGCAAAATATGAGCGGTAAACCCCAATCGGCTCAAGGCACCGTCCAACTCCAACGCCTCAACGAACCCAATACTTTTTTTGTACAACGCTATTGGGCCAAACCCGATGTATGGACCCTTTCAGAAGCGGAATACAAACGGGATTTCCCGGATTATGCCTGGAAAACAGAAGACGAACCCGAAAGTTGGACGAAAGACGGAAACCCAATTTCCATACCCTTCAATACCGCCAATAGCACGAACCTTGATTTGCATGGTGGCAAACTAAAACCCGGTTTTTATGAAATTACCGTGCAAACTAAAGATGCTTTTGGCGCTGCGGTAACCCTCAAAAAACTGGTGCGTATTTGGGATGCCCAAAAACCAGCCACCCAATTTACTCAGCCAACTGGCATGATCGAACAAGCCAGTTACACACCCGGGGAAACCGGAAAACTTTGGTTTGGCAGTAAATACGAAGCCCTCAACGTATTTTATGCCTTCGAAAAAGACGCCAAACTCGATAATCCACAGGTTTTGAAGGTAAATGGTGCCACACAAGTGAATTTTCCTGTGCTTGAAGCAGACCGCGGGGGAAAAGTGATACACTGGTGTACCGTACGCAACAACCGCTTTTATGGAAATGGGGCCTTGTTTGTGAACATCCCTTGGAACAACAAAAAACTTGATATTACCTACGAAAGTTTCCGCGATAAACTTAGTCCGGGACAACAAGAAACATGGAGCATCAAAATCAGCGGTCCGGGTAAAGAAAAGGTAGCAGCAGAGTTGGTCGCAGCCATGTATGACGCCTCGCTTGATCAGTTTTTGCCACACTCCTGGTACCCCATTGGCTACTACAATACCCAAATGCGGGTGTACGAACAAGGTGGCATCGCGTTTAGTGTTGCCGGTACCGATATGCGCTATAATGTGGAAAAGCAGCCACAAGAATCGGTTGAACGCATTTACCGCAGCTTAAATTGGTTTGATTTTCCTATGTACGGTGGCAATTTTTACGGAGCCCCGGGTGGTGCACCGCGGGTCATGTCGATGCAAATGGAGAAAAAATCTGCGGCGCCGATGCAGGAGCAAGACCAAATGCAATTTAAAGCAGAAGAATCCATGGAAGGAGGTATCTTAACTTCCGATGAGTCAAGGACACCCGTTGAACCTAGCTCCAATGCGCCAGTAACAAGTCCGCCGCCACCTGCTTCCATGCGCGCGAACCTCAACGAAACGGTGTTTTTCTTCCCCGACCTACACACCGACGCGGAAGGCAATGTGATCCTGAAATTTAAAATGAACGAAGCGCTTACCCGCTGGAAACTACTCCTGTACGCGCATACGAAAGACTTGAAAGAAGCCATTTCTGAAAAAACCGTGGTTACCCAAAAGGAACTGATGATTTTGGCCAATCCGCCGCGCTTCTTGCGGGCAGGTGACACCTTCGAATTTTCGGCAAAAGTGAGTAATTTGTCTAAAGAATTGATCGATGGACGGGCAACATTGGCGTTGTTGGATGCTACCACCTTACAACCCCTAGAGGCAAGATTTGGCCTTAATACCAACAAATCGGTGCCTTTTAGTATCCAGGCTGGTGGCAGTGCCCCCTTGCGCTGGACACTCCAGGTTCCTGCCGATTATACGGGAGCGGTGACCTGGCAGGTTTTCGCCGACGGCAAACAATTCCGCGATGGCGAAGAAAGCACCATTCCGGTGGTGACCAACCGCATGCTGGTAACCGAAACCCTGCCGATCACGGTACGGGGCGGACAAACAAAGAAGTTTAGTTTCGACCACCTCAAAAACAGCAAATCGGGCACCCTGGCATCCCACCGGTACACCCTCGAATTTACCAGCAATCCGGCCTGGTACGTGGTACAGTCCCTGCCTTACCTCATGGAGTATCCGTATCAGTGCAGCGAACAGGTGTTTAGCCGTTTTTATGCCAATACCCTCGCATCAAGTGTAACGGAAAAATTGCCCAATATCCGTCGTGTGTACGAGCGCTGGAAAGGCACCGAGGCAATGGTATCCAACCTGGCTAAAAACCAGGACTTGAAATACGCCCTGCTGGAAGAAACACCCTGGGTGATGGAGGCGCAAAGTGAAACGCAGCAAAAGCAAAATATCGCGCTGTTGATGGACCTCAACCGAATGGCCGACGAAAAACAAAATGCCTTGAACATCCTCCGCGACCGCCAAACCGCGAATGGCGGATGGCCCTGGTTTGCTGGCGGACAGGAAAGCTGGTACATTACCCAATATATCGTGGAAGGTCTAGGCCATCTTCAACACTTAGGTGCATTCGATCCGCAAAAAGACCAGCAAACCACGCCAATGCTCGATCGCGCCCTGGCTTTCTGCGACCGTGAACTGGAAAAACAGTACCACGAAATCGAAAAAGCCGTGCAGGAAGGCAAAGCCAAATGGGAAGATGACCACCTCGGCAGCATGGAAATCCATTATTTGTACGCCCGCTCGTTTTTCCCATTCGACCGCATCACGAAAATACATGCCTTTTACCTCGAACAAGCGCAGAAATATTGGCTCGGAAAAGGTTTGTACCAGGAAGGTTTAATCGCCCTGGCGCTGCACCGAAACGGTCGCAAAGAAGCCGCACTGAAAATCGTCAACAGCCTGCGGGAGCGCGCGCAGCAAAAAGAAGAACTCGGCATGTACTGGGCCTTCGACTGGGGCTACTACTGGTACAACCTGCCCATCGAAACCCAGGCTTTGATGGTGGAAGTATTCGACGAAGTAGCTGCCGATACCAAAGCAGTGGAAGAACTGCGCATTTGGTTGCTCAAAAACAAACAAACCAACCGCTGGGAAAGCACCAAAGCAACCGCCAGCGCTGCCTATGCCTTGTTGTTGCACGGCGATAACTGGTTGAACAACACCCAACCCATCCAAGTTTTAGTGGGCGGCCGGTCGCTCAAACCCGCCGAAATTGAACCCGGCACCGGCTATTTCAAACAAAACTGGGACGGAAAAGACGTGCAACCCAACTGGGGCGATATTCAGGTAGCCAACCCAAACAGCAACATCGTGTGGGGCGCCGCTTACTGGCAATATTTTGAAGACCTCGACAAAATCGAAAGTTTCAAAAAAACACCTTTAACCATTGTAAAACAACTGTTTAAAGAAGAAAATACACCCACCGGCCCTAAACTCACGGCCATTTCAAATAACAATGAAATCAAGGTGGGCGACAAACTGAAAGTGCGCATCGAAATTAAAGTAGACCGTCCGATGGAATATGTCCACTTGAAAGACATGCGCGCCGCTGGTTTTGAGCCGCTGGAGGTGCTGAGCGCTTACCATTGGCAAGATGGCCTGGGGTATTTCCAAAGCACCAAAGACCTTGCGACCAATTTCTTCTTTGATTACCTCCCCCGCGGCACGTTTGTGTTCGAATACGGGATGGTGGCCAGCAACCGCGGCGACATGTCGAATGGTGTAACAACCATTCAGTGTATGTATGCGCCGGAGTTTACCAGCCATTCGCAAGGGGTTCGAGTTACGGTGAAATAGTTTTAAAAGCACTACAGATTGCTCGGATTTACACAGATTTACATTATAATCTGTGTAAATCCGTGTAACCTGTGGTGTTCCTTTTGCTCCTTCGGTATACTCACATTAAGTTATTGTTATACTTATTCCCAAGTCAACACGCAATTGATTTTGGCACTACTTTGCATGGCTATTAACCGCATTTGCAAAACAACACCCAAACCTTTTCAACCATGGCAGAAGAAACAGAAAACGGCAGCACCCCTGCGTATTGTACCCTTGTAAGCGTCCCCCAACGTTCGTTTGGACCAGAAATTGGCAGTCGCCGCGCAGGCATGATTGCCATTACCATGAAAAAATGGGTAAACGGCACCAAATTAAAATACTACTTTTTCAATGGCCCAACCGATGGCTCTCCTTCCAACTGGAATGGCTCGGCCGCGCAGGAAAATACCGTCCGCAAAGCATTTGAAAAATGGATGAGCCTGGGCATCGGGATCGTTTTTGAAGAAACGACGGATAAAAACGAAGCACAAATACGCATCGGTTTTCAAAAAGGCGACGGTGCCTGGTCGTATGTTGGCCGCGACATCATCGATTTTGCCGGTTCACCCGATGAGCGTACGATGAACTTTGGCTGGGACATCAGCAATGACCTCGATACCGCCCTGCATGAAATTGGACATACCTTAGGGGCCGCCCATGAGCACCAAAATCCATTTGCAGGCATCGTTTGGGACGAGCAGGCTGTATATGATGCATTGGCAAAACCACCCAACCGCTGGTCACGCCAAACCACCTTCGAAAATATTATCCAAAAACTGGCGCCCAACAACGTGGAAGGATCCGACCACGATCCCAATTCCATCATGCACTACCCGTTCGGGGCAGGTTTGATCCTCGCGCCCGCGCCATTTAAAAACGGCATTTTCCCAAAAGGCGGCCTTTCGGAAAAAGACATTACGTTCGTTAAAAAGTTCTATCCGGCGCTGCAAGCCAATGATTATACAGTATTGAAAGTATCCGAATCAGCCAACCTGGGCATCAAAGCCGGCGAACAAAAAAACTTTACCTTCAAACCCACCCGTTCCCGGAAATACAACATCGAAACGTTTGGCACGATGGACACGGTGATGGTTTTGTATGAAAAAACAAGCGGCGAAGACGTGTACCTGGCGGGCGACGATGACAGCGGTACGGATGCTAATTCTAAAATCACCTTGCGCCTCATCAAAGGCCGGGAATACATCATTCGGGTGCGCCTGTTTTACGCGGATAGCGAAGGCGGTGGCTCCATAATGGTCTATTAAGTGCAATTTAAAAAACGGGAGGATCTCAAGCGATGATCCTCCCGTTTTCTACTTCAAACATCTTGTAATCGCCTGCTAAAGAAGCCACTACACTTTCGATGCGGCTGCGTTGGGTATCGGTAATGAAGATTTGCCCAAAATTGCGGTGCAGCAGCAAGCTGACCAATTGGCGCACCCGTTGTTCATCCAGTTTATCAAAAATATCATCGAGCAGCAGCAAAGGTGCCTGTTGTTTTTGGGTGCGCAAAAACTCATATTGCGCCAGGCGCAGGGCTAACAAAATAGATTTTAGTTGACCTTGAGAAGCAAATTTTTTCACCACTTGTCCATCCATCCACAATTGCAGGTCATCGCGGTGCGGCCCGCCGGTAGTACGCTGTAAATGCCGGTCTTTTTCAAGATTTGCAGTCAAGAGTACATCCAAGGGGGTATCCAGCAAATCCGACTGAAACGCCACCGCAACCTGCTCCCGGTTGCCGGAAATCGCGGTGTATAAATCGGCAAACAAGGGTTCGAAGCCTTCAATAAAGGATTTGCGTTGTTCAAAAACCTCCTGCGCAGGCACGGGCATCTGCTGGTCGATGGCTTCCAGCAAAGACGCATCAAAGCGTCGCTCGGCTGCAAACGTCTTCAAAAGGGCATTTCGTTGCTTCAGCAAAGCATTGTACGTCATCAATTGCTGCAAATACCCCGGCGAAATTTGAGACAAGGTCACATCCAAAAAGCGCCGGCGTTCTTCGCTGCCTTCCTGCACCAGTGCCACATCATCGGGCGCAATCATCACCACCGGGTAGCGCCCGATAAAATCGGTGAGCCTGCCGACGGTATTGCCATTGCGTTCCATGATGCGCTTTTGTCCGGCGGCATATTTGGCCACCACCTTATCTTTTTCCCCGGTTTCGTTTTCAAAAAGGCCTTCTAACCGAAAAAAATCGGCCCCATGTTGCATCAGGTTTTTATCCGGCAGCCCGGCGTTGCTTTTGCACAGGCAGAGGTAATGAATGGCATCGAGCACGTTGGTTTTGCCCATGCCGTTCAGGCCGGTGAGGCAATTGAGCCGCTCCGAAAATACCAGCGTTTGGCTTTCGTAATTTTTGAAATGGGTGAGCTTGAGGGACGTGAGCATGTGGGGGGCAAAGGTAGTGTTCGGAACAGGTATTTTAGCGGCATTCGAAGCTATTTTAGCCGCGTTTGAAACTATTCTAGCGACGTTCGAAGCTATTTTAGCGGCGTTCGAAGCTATTCTAACGGCATTCGAAGCTATTTTAGCAGCGTTCGAAGCTATTCTAGCAGCGTTCGAAGCTATTCTAGCAGCATTCGAAGTTATTCTAGCGGCGTTCGAAGCTATTCTAGCGGCATTCGAAGTTATTCTAGCGGCGTTCGAAGCTATTCTAGCGGCGTTCGAAGCTATTTTAGCGGCGTTCGAAATGGCAAATGTTTGGAGGGTATATGTTTAGGGTTTATCTTTGCAGAGTAGAAGTGGGGTTCAGGTTTACCTGGGCGATGCAAGCACACGAAAACCTGCCAACATCAAAATCTTATTGTTAATTCGGGAAAAAAGTGACAATATGAGAACATTGAATATTTCAATCTCCGATTTAGAATTCAACAAGTTTGGTATTCGGAAAGATAACCTAACTTTCACCGAATTTGTAGAACTTATCAGCAAAGAACTTATACGGCAGAACTTAGACAGGTGCGTTGCATTAGCCGAGCAGTACGGGCTGTCTTCTATGACAATGGACGAGATAAATTACGAGGTAAAGGCCGTGCGAAATGCAAAAAATCGTCGTTGATACCAATATTATCGTTTCTTCGCTTATTCAACGAAGTATGTTTAGCCGATTTTATAATAACAGGCAACACGAATGATTTTACATTCCCAGCATATAAGCAGACCAAAATTGTAAGTCCGAAGGAATATTGGGAAAACCACATACCTGTGTAAAAAATGTACCAACCCACAAAACGATCCATTACTGCGCCTGAAAACCTCCACCAACTTAAAGCATATAAATATTAACTTAAGAGATTATCCTTCATTTTAAATTAATAATATCTATAATATTTTTTTGATATTACCTTAATCTGATGTGCATTGAGGTTCTGCTGCATGTAAAATTCTATTTTTAAGTGCTTTCGTTGCCATTATTCGCTCCCTAGCCTGCCCAACGCGCAAGGCATCTATTAAAGCCAGCATTTCATATAAAACAGGATCTTCAGCGGCGGCGGCAGGAGCTCCCGCATACAAAGGTTCAATGGATTGGCCTTTTATGGTACCGATCTCGGTGGGCCAAACATATTTAATACCATCCTCGTAAAACTGATCATTCAAGGGTGGCGCGCTATGGGCTGTTGGAATTCCAAACGCCATTGAACCGGGTTGTTGGGGGAAAACATACCGAAATCCGTAAATTAAAAAATCAAAGAATGCCAGACGGGCAACCTGTTGATTGTGTTTGAAAAACAACCCAGCATAAGCAGAGCGTTTTAAAGATTCCGTTACTTCAGATGGGCTGATATGCAATGTATCCGCAATTTCCTTTTGTTGCCAGGCTTGGCCCTCTAAAGAAATGATTTTCAGAAGTATTGCAATGTCCTGCGGGCGCATTCCAGCATGTTTTTTCATAACACTAATTTTTGATTCGCGAAATGCAAATATAAAGGGATTTCCTGTTGTTTTAAAATATATTACTTTTAAAAGTGATTCAATGCTATTCTTGGTGAAGGAATTCCTTAAAAAACACCCCCACCCGGAAACTTTTTTGTGTTAAACAACGATTCTATTAGTACAACAACGAATCTACGCTTTTGGTCATGCAACCAATTTGTGTTTCCCGCACCTTTTTTACCTGAAAAACCAATAATCCACGCGATTCGTCTATTGGCATTGTGTAGCAATTCAAACCAGTTCACAATAAAAAAGCGCGTGTTATGGACCCTTTCATTGCGATTGCCCTTGTCATTGTGTTCACCGTGTTGGTACATTCCGTTTTTTGGAGTAGTCGCCAACCTCCGCAGTCCCCGCAGCATCCCTACCAGTCGTATCAGCAGCCGAACTACCCACCCTACGGAAACGAAGAAACGCCCCACTTTCAGCAGCCCTTTTTTGTATTTACGACGCCACAACAACCACCGCCGCCATCCCGCAATGATGCTAATTTCCGTTTTGTCTTAGTGGCCAGTATCGCCGCCCTGTTGGCCCTGGGTTATGTAGCACAAATCAAGGAAAATGGGATTTTTGTGCCTAATTATGGCAATGGCGCACCGTTTATTCCGTTCGCAATAGATACACCCACCGTAAAAACAGTGCACCTGCCCATTGAAAACCCACTGGTTTTACCCAAACCCGTGCGGTTTCAAAGTATGGAAATGGATCCGCAACCGGTGCAATACAACACGGAGGAAAACGTACAAACCACCCCCTATTGGGTCGTTTACCTGAAAGCCTACCCTACCCTGGAGGCCGCAGAACGCCTGCGCAATGCTTTTCAAATGCGCCCGATTGGTATAGCATTACAACCAGACAGCACGTTTTTGACTTACATTCACTATGAAGATAAAGCGGATTGTCGTGCGTGTGCACGCGACCTGAACCAACATTTACCAGATTTACGGCCTTTTGGCATTTATACTGCGCGGGAAGTGAAGGATATTGCGCCGGTGGTAATAGAAAGTGAATAAAGAACAGGAATTAAGCGGCGAATTGGAATGTTTGCGTAAACCAATCGACAAAAT
>CAIVGO010000026.1 GCA_903905445.1 uncultured Bacteroidota bacterium | reverse complement strand
CGACGTAAAAACGCCCATTTTCCGCCCTTCTGCGTTTTTTTTCTTGTCCGTAGCGCTGCTACGCACAAGAAAAAAAGCCTTGAAGGCCAAAAAATGGACTGTTTTTGTCGTTTTACTCCCCACCGCAACAAGTCTAATCTTGGTGTAATCGCTAAATTTTATTAAATTTGCAGATCGTAATCACAATATTTTATAAAAATGATCGAACGCATACTCAGGAAGGAAATCGAACGCCGCTGGGATTCCGGCAAAGCCATCATTATTCTAGGTCCCCGGCAGGTAGGTAAAACCACCTTGTTGCGTCAAATGTGCGCGGAAAAGGGTGAATACCTTTTTCTCAATGGTGATGATAAAGTGGTGGTCCAATCGCTTGAAAATGCCAATGAGTCGCTGCTTCGCCAGATCATTGGGCGGTATAAAACGGTCTTTCTCGATGAAGCACAACGGGTACGCGACGTGGGTTTGATGCTCAAAATCATTACCGACCAAATGCCGGAAGTACGCCTGCTGGTAAGTGGGTCATCGTCCCTCGATTTGGCGTCCGAACTCAATGAACCGCTCACCGGACGCAAGTGGGAATTTCACATGTACCCTATTTCCTGGGCGGAGCTGGAGCACGCTGTAGGTTTTTTGGAGGCTCGAAAACAATTGGAAATACGGTTGGTATACGGCATGTACCCAGAGGTGATCAACCAAACAGGGGATGAACGGGAAGTACTTAATCAACTCAGCGGGAGTTATCTTTACCAGGATGTGTTGCAATATGGTCAAATTCGCAAGCCTGAATTAATTGAAAAACTGCTCACTGCCCTTGCCCTTCAATTGGGCGCCGAAGTGTCGTACAACGAATTGGCCCAATTGCTTCAAGTAGATCGTCACACAGTGGAACAGTATATCAATCTGTTAGAAAAAGCTTTTATCATATTCCGTTTGCAGCCGCTAAGTCGCAACCTGCGCAATGAAATTACCAGCAACCGGAAAATATATTTTTACGACAATGGCATTCGCAACGCAATATTGGCCGATTTCAAACAACCTGCTTTACGCACCGACATTGGCGCATTGTGGGAAAATTTCTTAGTTAGCGAACGAAGAAAGCACCTTGAATATCAACGTATTTGGGCCAAAACCTACTTTTGGCGCACCTACCAGCAACAGGAGATTGACTATGTTGAAGAATCTGATGGCGCATTTTCCGCTTGGGAAATGAAGTGGAACACCAAACGAAAGGTAAAATTCCCTGAATCGTTTTTGCAAGCCTACCACCCGGAAAGAAAGGAAGTACTGCACCCGGAAAACTTTGAAGGTTTTTTGGGGGTGGAATAGGCCGCTAACGTCGAACAATAAGCACCATGAGGTGAACAAAACCCACCCAAAAACGTCCTAATAACCACATCCGAAATTTCTACACCTTCTCACGTATAGTCTCTTGTTTTCCCCACGCTCCCGGTTCATTTTTGGCGTTTTGATCCTTGTGATCGCCAACATTTGCTTTTCGGCAAAAGCCATTTTGGTGAAATTGCTGTACCGCTATGATATCGACACGGTATCGGTCATTGCCTTGCGGATGCTGTTTTCCATGCCGTTTTATATCGCAGCGATCATTTATTTGTCAAAACGCAGCAACAATGTGCGTCTACGCCCGCGGGAGTGGCTGGCCATCAGCGGATTAGGCATTTTAAGTTATTATATTTCCAGCATGCTCGATTTTTGGGGCTTGCAATATGTAACGGCCGGTGTTGAGCGCTTAGTGTTGTTTACATATCCGACCATGGTGCTGGTTTTGTCCGCCGTCTTGTTCAAGCGGCGTATTGTGCGCATTCAGTATATCGCCATGGCGCTCACGTATTTGGGCATTGTGCTCGTTTTTGTGGCCGAAAAAGGCTTTGGGATGCAAACCGATCTGGTACGAGGCGCCTTACTGGTATTTGGTTGTGCTTTCACCTATTCCTTCTATGTGGTGTTCACCGGCGAGGATGTACACAAGGTAGGATCGGTCAAATTCACCAGTTATGCTGTATTGGCAGCCACTGTACCCGCACTGGTACAATCTTTGATATACAATGGGTTAGATATATTTCGTTATCCAATGGAGGTATATTACTTATCGGGCTGGCTGGCGGTCGTTGCCACGGTGATTCCCACCTTTTTGATTGTCGAGGGCATTCGGATTGTGGGCGCCAACAATTCGGGGATTATCGGGTTTGTCGGACCGGTTTCTACCATTGCGTTGGGGTATTTTATCTTGCAGGAGCCGATTAGTACCCTGCAGTTGGCAGGAACGGCGGTGGTGATCACGGGCGTTGGATTATTGAGTTGGTTTGGAAAAACTCCAGCATAATGTTGAAATTTCCTGCATATTTGCGGGTTTATCAGCCATAGCAATTGGTTTTGATCCATTGGATTTGAATCGTGCAGAAAATTTGCACAAAACCAATTGCGACGGCGTTTACAGCGGTTTAAAAGTGTCCATGAAACAGTTTAATAAATTTGCCCATTATCCCAAGCTCGTTTTTACCGCATTTTGGCAGGAAAGCGCTGAGACGACCAAAATGTTCCAGACATTCCTGCGGGAAGGTCGCGGCCGGATACTGGTTTCTACAAAATCTAAAAACCCCAGTCCGGAAGAATTACAGGCTGCTTATGCGCAGCTTCGGGATTTGCCACGTTTTTTGCCATTTTTTGTGGTAATTATTGCGCCTTTACCGGGTGTAACAGAAGGATACGCCTTGGTTGCCATCACTTTAGAGAAATGGATGGGTCATAAATTCCACTTTTTGCCCAGCGAGTTTCGGAAAGTGTTTCACAAGGAATTGGAGCGGCCGGTGCGTAAGATTGAAAACTAGGGCTTACCAATATCTATTTACGGGCGTTTTTAAGTTCTTGCTGGAGTTGTTGGATCAAGGTATCCCGTAGGTCACTGATATATTGAGGATCTAAAAAAGAACAGGGATCATGCACATTGTTATTCGTCCAAAAGATGCTTTTCCTACCCGACAAGTTTAAAAACGCTTGAAGCAGATTTCTTCCTGTGATGGCATAATATCCGTCGAGCACGATGTCACAAATGCGATTGGGAGGCAGGAAATCCGGGTAATTTGAGAAATCCCATGCCCTGTAACTATGAACCGCCGTTTTTATATTCAAAAAAGGCAATATTTTGGGTATCGCTAAACTATCGCCCGTACTGATTAAGTTCGACATTGTTTCAGCCCAAAAATACATGTTTTCAGTATTTAATGAATCCGGGGTTAAGTTTATATAAGGGTTTACCGCTATAAAATGCTTAACAATTCGATGCCTTAGTGCCGGTTTATTCGTCCAATCCGAAGTGTTTCTATGCAGGTGAAACCATATTTGGGTTGTCCAGACGGTTTCCTGTTCAAAAAGTTTAATTAATGGAACAAGGAATGCAGCTTTCCAATATTCCCGGATTACCTCTGATACCTGCAGCGTAAGCCCTTTCTGAATATGCTCAATTATTTTTTGATCTAACGTAGACGGGTCCGAACAAAATTCGGAAAGATATCGTGCGAGCACTTGACGCTTGAAACTATCATTCAATTTAGGACTTAAAAAGGCCGTGATAACAGCCGAATCTCCGACAATATCCACGATAGGTTTTTGTAGCAACGCCCGTAATAAATTGCTATATTCCAAATAGTTGTATTCTTTATTTAAGCAACTTTCTAATCGCCTGGCTAAATCCGGATATCGGGCTTTGGGCAGGCCTTTTCTTAAAATAAAAATGGTATCCTTAGTTGGCTCATTATTCAACCGAGGAACAATCCCGATTTTATAGTCTGTTGAGTCAAATACTTTTAAATCTCTGTCAAATCCATTTGAAATAAAAGCTGCTGTCATATCATCGCAAATGCGCTCCCAGATCACCAATTTTTCTTTAGGCCCAATTTTTTCATGATATTTATTGGATTGACTCGGGCCGATTAGAAACAAATCAACATATCTAAAATCAATATCAGACCAACCGACATAAGTATTCCCGTTCATAAGGGTGGTGCTATAAAATGTCAGGGATAAGGATATATCGCGGACGGAAACATCGTGCGCCGTTTTATTGTGTATTTCAAGCATTAGCCATTTTTCTACATTTACATCCATGACAGGTTTGTAGTACAAGGTAATGTCTACAGTTTCACTCCTTCGAAGCGGGGCGGCTTCCCACTTTTCATTGAGCGCTTGCGCGGATAAAGACACAGATGAGCATAGTAACAATAATATAATCAATAATTTATGCATTTTAGAAGATTTATTGTGTTTATTATAATATTGAAAGAGTTGGGGTGCTTTAAATTTCGATGGTTGGCTGAGTTGCCCCAATTGTCAAAACGCCATACAAAGGTACATTAGTCATCCAGTCCTGTACCCGATATGGACTCATGGAGGTGCGGATTGCCGTGTCCGATTTGTATTTTTCGACAAAAACTTTCAAACTTTTCGACTTCAAATTTTCTTCTGCCTTTACTTCAATTGGAATTACCTCGTTTTGTGATTGAATTAAAAAGTCGATTTCGGCAGTCGCGTTGGTGGCAGTCCAATAATAAAGTGTATGCTTGATTTGTAGTTGTTGCGCTACGAATTGTTCTGTAAGCGCACCTTTGAATTCTGTCAAAATATTGTTTTTTTCAAGCAGAATTTTTGGATCAACTTCCGCAAGTGCATTTAACAGCCCGATGTCTAACAGGAACAATTTGAACGCATCCATGTCGGCGTATGCATTTAAAGGTATTGTCGGCTTTTCTACCAAACCTACTTTCAGCACCATACCCGCGTCAGAAAGCCATTGAATGGCCATTTCAAAGTCTTTCGCTCTTGCCCCTTTTTTGATTTGTCCATAAACGAATTTACGATGCTCTTTTGCCAATTGGCTGATCAAGGCATGCCAAACCAACCTGATTTTGGGCACAACTTCGATGGGGGCATATTTTGCAAAATCATTTTCATAGCCGATAAGAATCTTGTTCTGGATTGCACGGACCTCCCTTAAATCACCTTGTTGGATATAAGATTGCACCGCTTCAGGCATGCCCCCTGTGAAGTAATACAGTCGTAGCAATTCCACGAGTTTATCGTGAAAAGGTTCGATTACCGACCAGTTTTGAGCCTCCAAATGGGCTTTGAGCAGGCCTTGCCCTGTATTTTCCAAAAATTCGAAAAAACTCATCGGATAGAGTCGCAAAAAATCCACTTTACCAACGGGAAACGAGGTGTTTTGCTGCAAAGAAACACCCAATAAAGAACCGGCCGCGATGATGTAGTATTCCGGGGCTTGTTCGCAGAAATATTTCAATGCTGTAAGCCCTTTTTCCGCTTCCTGTATTTCGTCAAAAATAAGCAGTGTTTTGTTGGGCAGTATTTTCTGATTGGCTTCGATTTCAAGCACAGAAAGCACCCGCTTTATATCAAAATCCGACACAAACAATGATTTTAGGCGTGTACTCGCCTCAAAATTCAGATATACTACTTGCTCAAATTCATTTTTTCCAAACTCCCGCATAAGCCAGGTTTTGCCCACTTGCCGCGCTCCTTGCAAGATTAAGGGCTTCCGATTCCGGGCATTTTTCCATTGGACCAAAGCCGTATAAAGCGTTCTTTGCATTTTTTCCTTTGATTTTGTGCACAAATCTACACTTTTTCCTTTGAAAAAATGTATTGTATCACACTTTTTCAAAGGAAAATATACAAAACACAACACTTTTCCTAAGGAAAGCCTTTGAAACTTATTTCGCAATCATCTTTGGCGTATAATTAAGTGCCGCAGCCACTTGCCATATTGAAATGCGGGTATGTTCCTAAAATATCATGAATACTGAATAGAGTTGTTGCGGTATGAGAATCAATTGGTTAAGCAAAAATTCCATAATCCGGCACAAACACCTGCGACGAGATTATATAATTGAATATTTCGACAGCGTAAACGGTCCGATAAAAATCTAAATCGCTTCAATCCTCCTATTGAATGTTCAACTTTAACCCTGACTGAACTCCTTTGTTTGTTGATGTTTTTATGGTCTTCTGTGAGTGGCTTGTTCTTTGATTTTTTAAAAGGGATACTAACTTGTCGAGATGAATAATCTTTGCTAATCCCCAAGAAACCCAGATCTACATGCAAGTGGTGTTTATCAAACCAGATTCGTTCCTCTGGGGGCAATTCGTTTTTCAAAATGGCATAATCGTGAGCAGAACCACTATAGGCTTCACTGAGAAATTTGATATGCTTTTTACCATTGGCTAAAATTAGGAACTTCAGGGTGTGGGCTTTTTTTTGCCACTATAATCTTCTTTTT
>CAIVGO010000025.1 GCA_903905445.1 uncultured Bacteroidota bacterium | reverse complement strand
AGCCACTCGGAATGGATGGGCAAAGATGCCGAGATGTTTCAAATCTGGTTCGACCCGAATTTGCAGAAAACCATTGCTCAACCCGCCAGTTATGATGATTATAAAGCCGCAGATTTTCCGATAAATACACAAAACGGCACGCAAATTACCACCCTGGCAGGTGCTGGCAGCCCATTTCAAATGGATACGCCCGGTGTTACAGTACAGCGTATTCAATTGGATAACAGCAGTATAAACTTGCCGACCAGTACAGATAAAATAAATTCCCTGTATGTATTGGAGGGCACGCCTACGATCAATGGCCAGCAGGTTCAACAATTCGATTTTGTGCTGGCAAAAGACCTGGATCAAGTACAAATTGCTGCTTCTGGGGGTATGGCTTCGTTGTTTATCATTAGCTCGCCCGCAAACCTGGATTACAAAACCTACGCCGAATTGCGGGCTCTGTAATCCAACCAAAGAATTAGTTACCTGTCTTAACAATTAATTCCCCAATCCTTCGTTAAGGACGCATTAGTTAATTATCTTATCTTTTACCCATACGAATCATGCGTTTTCTACTGTTTTTAAGCCTTTGGGCCTGTTTTTCTGCTTCCTTACTGGCGCAAACCGATGCGACAAAACCGCCCAAACCACCCAAACCGAAAAACCTGGTGGTCAACCCAAGTTTTGAAATCCCGAAAGATTCCACCCAGCAACTGGATCTCTCCAACCCGATCGACAAACTGAAAGGATGGGATAGCCCGAATAAATCGGAGCCTAAGGCGTTTACCAGTGTGAAAAAATTAGACAAGTTCTATGTGTATGACCCGTACGGTGCTTCCTGGGACTTTGCTGCCCGCAGTGGCAAAAATGTTTCAGCCGTAAATGTGCGCGGCGGAACGGTCGAAAATCCTAAACGCGAATACATTCAAGGCACCCTGCGCGAACCGCTGGTGGTGGGCAAAAAATACTACTTCGGCTTTTGGGTGCATTACCACTGCGAAGGCGCCAACAACATCGGCATCGCATTTTTGCCCGAAAAAGCGAAAGTGGATAACGGCGGATTGTTGCCTTTTCAACCCGCTTCCTACCAGGTGAAGGTGACCAATTACGATAAAAAGAACACCTGGACACTGGTGCGCGACTCCTTTATCGCTTACAAACCTTACCAGTATTTTGTCATCGGCAATTTTTTCCCGGATAGCTTGACCAAGGTGCAGGCGCGCCAATACAACCACTATTTTGCCTTTTTGGACGACATTATGGTGCTTGAAGCAGAAAATCAGGCTTATACAAAACCAGTTGACGAGAAAAAAGAAATTCAAAAATGGGTGGGCAATACCGTAACGGCTAAAAACACCAACCAGGCAATTGTCCTCGAAAGTGTTTATTTCGACTACAACAAATCGGTGCTGTTGCCCGAATCGTTTCCTTCCCTGAACGAACTGGCCGATCAAATGAAAGCCGTTCCAACCCTTCAAATTAAAGTAAAGGGCCACACCAGCACGGAAGGCGACGTTGCCTATAACCTGAAATTATCGCGCAACCGAGCCAAGGCCGTGCGCGCCTACCTGATTGAAAAAGGGATTGAAGAAACCCGCATTAGTTCGGAAGGATACGGGGAAACCCAACCCATTGGCCCCAATGATTCGGAAGAAGCACGCGCCAAAAACCGCCGGGTGGAATTTGAAATTGTGGCGAAGTAAGGCGGTGATCGTTTTTTAAAAAGTTACACATGCGGCATCCCGAATTTTGGTAAAAACCAGAATTCGGGATTTTTTATCCATTACCATGAATACTCGGCAAAATAGTCCTTATTAATACGAAAAGAACATACCAATGCTACCCAAATCAAGCATAACATCTGAAGCCTCCTTTAGTCTCTTGTAAATGTGTAAATTTTATTGACGGGGCGACTTTTTCTGTCACCCCGCCAATAAAATTTACAGGCCACCACAAATCCTTGATAAATTTTTACAGGCTCTTAAGCATCAAAAAAATCGCGCGTAAATGCACGAATGAATATGCATTATCCTATTATCCCATGTAAATGCGTAACAAACATCACCCCTAATCTTTGTGAAAACCAAAATTCGGGATAACGCCCTGCCCTATTCTACGACCAGGCGACCCGCCAACACCAACCCGGAAACGCGATCCAGCAGACGGTAAAAACAAACGCCGCGCACTTGCAAAGCCGTCGCCGGGATGACCATGGGCAAGGTGCCTGTTTGCTGGTGCAGCAAACTACCCGCAGCACTCCATATTTCCAGATCAAATGCCTGCTCTGGCAACGTATTCCCTTGCAACAAAACGGGCTTACCCACTCCAACCGGGTTCGGCCAAACCTGTATGGATGCCATTTTTTCAGGAAATGCGCTCAATTGGGGCTTCCAGGCTACTCCATTGGAAAAATAGGCCAGCGCAGGCGTAGGATGCTCCTCCAACTGCATATAATCGGATAAACGGCCGCCCTTTTTTGCCCGAAAAACACCACGCAGTAACTGATTAGAGCCGCTGCTTTTGCCATCCGGCATGGTTTCACTGGCAAAACGAATCAAGCCTGTTTGGGTTGCAAGCTGATCGGCTGAAAGTCCATTCAAAAGCGGCGTAACTTCCAGTATTTCAAGCGCTTCAGTGTTGTATGCCAGGGTAAATTGCAAGGCCGCCAAGGGGTCAAAATCGCCCTGCAGGATAAACGTTACCTGGGTGTCGGGCGATAAAGGGGCATCCTGAAAGTACAAAGGCCAAATACCTGCACCCCGTGTATCCGAAGCAGCATCCGCAGAGGCCGTCACATTGTT
>CAIVGO010000024.1 GCA_903905445.1 uncultured Bacteroidota bacterium | reverse complement strand
ATGGGCCGTTGCCATCACATCAAAACCCTCGGCCATGCGCAATTGCTCAAACCAGTTGTAACGCAAGGTGCGTGCAGCCATTTGAATCGAATCTCCCGTTTGGGTCGTATGTAAACGGGTGTCGAAGCGCTGCACCCAACAGGGAATCCCGTTTTGCGCGCACCACTGCTCCACAAAAGCCATGTCGGCCTCTGATTCGGTGCCGCGCAATTGAAAATTACAATGGGCAACCCCAAAAGTATAACCAGCATCTATCAGCAAATGCCCCAACACCATCGAATCGAGCCCGCCACTCAATGCAAGTAAAATGCGCTGTTCGGGCAAAATCAAATTATTTTGTCCAATAAAATCAACAAATCGAACACTTAAGTCCATATTACGGTTAAAATAGGGTTAAAGATGCGATACATGTTTCGAACCTGAAAGATGATGAACCATTTTTGTCTCACAAATCCATGTTATGTCCAAAACTAAGCTACTTTTTTTACTTTTTTTCCTTGCCGCCCAACTGGTGCAGGCCCAACAATCTGGTGTAATTCAAGGAATCGTACTTGATGAAAACGGGGAGCCGCTTCCGTTCGCCACGGTATACATAAAAAATACCAGCAATGGTACAGCAACCAATGCAAAAGGTAATTTCAAACTGAATGTGCCGTACGGTCAGGCCGATCTGATGGTGCAATACATTGGTTATAAGCAAAATACCCAGCGTGTGGAGGTAAGCGCCAAAACGCTGAATTTGAGTATTCAAATGCAACCCAGCGACCTGCAATTGGGTGAAGTGGTCATAACGGGCGAAGATCCCGCTTATGCCATCATGCGCGCGGCCATCGCCAAACGATCCTATTATCGCAACAAAGTGCGCGATTACAGTGTGGATGTGTACATTAAAGGTTTTTATAAAATGATGGATGCCCCCAAAAAAATCATGGGCAAGGATGTGGGGGACATGGGCGGGATGCTCGACTCCAATCGAACAGGCGTATTGTACCTGGCCGAATCGGTGTCAAAAGTGTACGAACAGAAAAATCCGTCCAAGAAAAAGGAAGTAATGATTTCCAGCAAGGTGAGTGGTGCGGAAGGCGCTTATAGCATGAACCGCGCGACCCTCACCGATTTTGACTTGTACAACGAGCGCATCAACATTAACCGGGATATTTTGTCTCCCTTGGCCGATAATGCGTTTAATTATTATATTTTCAAATATATTGGAGAATACACGGACAACAATGGATATAAAATAGAAAAGATCCAATTGCGCCCTAAACGCGATTACGATCCGGCTTTTTCGGGGTATTTGTATATTGTTGATCAATACTGGAACCTGGCTGGGGCCGATTTAGCGCTTACAGGCAATGCAATCAAGCAACCCATTTTGGATACGATGCGTTTTCGGCAGGAATTTGCTTTGCTCGAAAAGCCGGATACCTGGCGCCTGCTTTCGCAAGTCACCAATTTTAAATTTGGCTTACTTGGCTTCAAAATTGGCGGTTTTTACAACAGTGTGTTTTCCAATTACAACTTGAATGACACCTTTAGTCAAAAGTTTTTCAACCGGGAAACCTTCAAAATTGAGCCGATCGCCAACCAGCGCGATACCGTGTACTGGAGCCAAACCCGCCCGGTACCGCTCACTTTTGAAGAATCGCGGGACTATACCCGAAAAGACAGTATTTACCGAATCCAGTCGGCTAAACCGTACCTTGACAGTGTTGACCGCGTAAAAAATCGCTTCGAATTAGGCGATTTATTAACCGGGTACAGTTGGGACAATACCTATAAAAAGACCAACCTTCGTTTTCCGGGCTTGTCGGAATGGATTCAATTTAATGCGGTGCAGGGCTTGGCTTTTTATTTCAAGCCCAGTTATACTCGAACGGATGAAAAAACCGGAAAATCGCTCAAGATCATTGGTGATTTGAATTACGGGGCCTCTGAGCAGCGCTTTCGGGCCTCGTTTAGTGTAGCGCGCAAATTTGAAAGTATCCAAAACCGCACGCTCAAATTAAGTGGCGGTGTAACGCCTACTCAATACAACAGCAGTTTGCCCATTGGCCCCGGTTTGAATGGGCTTTATTCGCTGTATGGAAAATTGAATTACATGAAATTGTATGAAAAAACATTTGCCCGGGCTGACTGGTCGCAGCATCTTGGGCCAGGTGTATTTTTCAAAATAGGCGCTGAATGGAACGATCGAGAAGCCCTTGTAAATAATACAAACTATTCGCTCCGCAAAAAAGAGCGCACGTATGCACCCAATGATCCAATTCCAAGTACCCGAACGGATGGTTTTTTTGATCGCCATCAGGCATTTTTGCTCGATGTGGAAGCGCGTTTTCGCAT
>CAIVGO010000023.1 GCA_903905445.1 uncultured Bacteroidota bacterium | reverse complement strand
TGAGAAATCGCCTGAATCCAATCTCTTACCAACCTACGATCGCCGCCGCCATGACCACCTGTAAACTTGGCGCTATCCTCTTCCAAAAATCTGGAATTATCATACACAACGGACTGCTTTGTTCGGAAATCTGTTAGGGTAAAGGTGTCCATATCCCCTACAATATCCCCCATACTACCCATAACGCGGGTACGGCGGCCAGCATAACTGGTAAACGCCTCCATGGATAAGCTTGCGGTAATGCCCCCTTCAAATTCGATCGAACTAATGTAGTGATCGTCCTGATTGTTATCCATTTTATACACACAGCGTCCATAGTTGGTGTTGCGCAGGTACTCCAGGATTGCTTCACCTTGTTTTTCGGGTGCTTCTGGCAGGTCAAAAACATACAACCAGCCTCGTTCACGGTAGTAAATTTTCATAGCCGAGTACGGACAAGTCGCTTCAACGGCACATCCGTCCATACAACGCGGCGTACTACCAGCAGGTGCATTTTTTGCAGTAAACCATTTTAAACCGCCCATAGCGACAATCTTTTGGCTGGGCTTGTCGATCATCCAACGCAAAATATCCAGGTCATGACAGCTTTTGGCGAGAATGATCGGGGTTGTTGCATTTCGGTCGTGCCAATTACCCCGTACATAGGAGTGGCTCATGTGGATATGCTCAATGGGTTCCAGGTGTTGGATACTCACCAGTTCACCAATTGCGCCCGAATGGATCAATTCCCGTAATTTTCTAAAATAGGGCGCATAGCGCAGCACGTGACAAACAGCGACAATCCTGCCGGTTTTTTTGGCAAGTGCCAAAATATCGCGGCATTCCTGTTCTGTTGGCGCGATGGGCTTTTCCAACAAAATATCATAACCAGCTTTTAAGGCCGCCATACAAGGACCATAGTGCAGATTATCGGGTGTGGTAATCAGGACGGCATCAGCAAATTTGGGTCGGGCAAATACATCTTCCCAGGTTTTGAAACGATTTTCGGCGGCGATGTTGTGCTTTTTAGCATAACGTTCATTGCGCAAGGGAATCGGTTCTGCCACGCCCACAATATCCAATTCCTCGGGAAAATCGACCGCGTAATTGCCATATACATTGCCGCGGTTACCGGCACCTAAAGTGATTGCCCGAACGGCTTTTAATGGTTTTTTATAGCGCGGGTTTTCATCGAACAGCGTAATTGCGTTGTGGCTTTCCAAATTTTCTGGAAATCCGCCCAACAGCATCGTGCCGGAAGCAGCACCCAAGGTTTTTAGTAGTTTGCGACGAGAGATCGGCATAATGCAAATAATTTACGTTTGACAAATCTTTATTAGGAGACTTGCCAAAGGTAAATTATTTAATTTGGAGTAAACGGTTTTTTAGTTTAATTCAAGTCGAATTGGGAGCGTAAATTGAACATTTACAGGTGTGCCATTCATTTCACCGGGTAACCAGTGGGGCATTGATTTAATAACCCGGATCGCTTCCTTTCCACAACCGCCGCCGATATCTTTCAAGAGTTTAATATCGGTGGCGCTGCCATCTTTTCGAATAACGAATGAAACTACCACGACACCTTGAATACCTAATTCCCTTGCTTGCACGGGGTAAATAATATTTTTACTGATATATCGAAACAACGCTTGCTCGCCCCCTACGAAACTAGGCATTTTTTGTACGGTACTCCCATCGTAGGTTTCCTCTGGATTTTTTGCGTTGTTTTCAACTTTTGTAGATAAAACTGTTATTTCTTCCTCCAATATGGGTGGTAAATCATCGGATCCATCTATATTTTTGCTTCCAATTGCCTTATTGTTGTCCAACAATTCATCGATGGTGGTATTGGTTTCTGGATCTTGGGTCTGTTCGTCCTTCATAACTTTAGGCGCTGTGAACTGTTGTGTAGCGCGGGGCAGCGTTACTGCGGCTTTGGCCTTGGGGGGTAGTATCACCTCCGTTTTCTTTGGGATGTCTTTGCCTTTGCCAACGTAAATGGTTTCATCGGAAGTTTTCAAGGCTATATCACTGGCAAAAGCACTGAGAATACGCGGCAAAGCCAGCAAAAAAGCGATCACTAATAAGGTGAATCCGAAAGCGCGGTATAGCGTTTGGTTGTATTCGCGGCGCAGTTGGTATGCACCATAAGCTTTGTTACGGTGTTCGAAAACGATTTCCAGGGCGTCCGGCTGGGACACCTGTTTCAAATTTTTCATATGAATAAATGATTTGAAGCGCCGAAGCGCTTTGCAGTGAAAAGTATAAAGAATTGTCCTGCAGGATGTTATAAGGTAAGATGCCTAAATTTTATAAAATGGTGTGTACTATACCCAGATTTAAATGGATTTGAAGGATGGATGGATAACAAATGATTTTCAATGGATTAAAAGCCAGATGTTTTCATAATCACTTTGCGTTGGCTATAGAAAAAAAGCGCGGAAAAGACTGAATGTCCTTACCGCGCCTGGCAATGATAATTTTACCGAGTAATTAGTCCAAACGGAAACGTACAGGAAGTGTAAAGCGTACTTTTACCGGATGGCCGTTGGCTTCACCAGCCGACCATTTTGGCATCATTTTAACTACGCGCACTGCTTCTTTACCGCAACCGCCGCCAATTTCTTTAACGATGGCGACATCGCTTACAGATCCATCTTTATTGACAACGAAAGTCAAAACGGCAACGCCCTGGATGTTGTTTTCTTTAGCCAACGCAGGGTATTCGATATTTTTGTTGAGGAATTTCATCAATTCCGCTTCACCACCTGGGAAACTTGGTGGCTTTTGAATATCGAACATTTCGTAGGTTTTTTCCTCAACAACTTTAGGTTCTTCGATCACTTGCAATTCGGAAGGATTTTCTTCAATTGCAGGAGCGGCTTCGTCGTTCCCTTTTTTGTCTTCGTTACCGATATCTTCCTTTTTGTCGATCAGTTCTTCAATAGTTTTTACCTCTTCCTCTTGTACCTCAACGTCTTTTTTAATAACGGGAGGAACGAATTTTACCGTTGAGCGCGTTGGCGGTGGCGGTGTTGGAGGGGGCGGAGGTGGAGGCGGCGGCGGATTGTTTGGATCGATATCCGGTGGTGGACCGAGTTCGGCCACTACATCCACTGGTTTTTCTTTTGGTACCAAATCCCGCACTGCACTCAGAATGTAAGGGAAAGCAAACATGAGGGCGATCAACAGCAAGCCGAAAACCATTGCACGACCAAGATATTTGGGATAATCCCTTCTAAGTTGGTAAGCGCCGTATGATTTATTCCGGTTAGCAAAGATGATGTCCAGCATGTCCCCTTTAAAGGTGCCTTTTTCTTCTGCCATGTTCGGAGTGAAAGTTTAGATTTTGAAATGAATTTAACGCAAGCAATGCGGTTTATTTTGTCTGTTGTGCTTCCACTTGATCCTCTACGGAGAATTTCAGGCCAGCAGCAGGATTTTTGATGAAATCTTCCTCTTGTTTAGAGATATCAAGCAACACGTACAATGCCACGTTGCAGATTTTCATTTCATCAAAAGCATCCACCAGGTTTTTATAAACGGCGTCTTTTGTTGGTTTGATAATGACATTCATTTTGGAGATATTCTTTTTACCTCCTGGATTTTTCGGATCATCAATTTCCTTCTCTCCGAATTGCGCATTTACCTTATCTTTTTTACTCAAGATAACTTTGCGCAAGCCTTCAGCGGAATAATCCGTAGAATCCAACTTTGCATCGGTAATGCCTTCGTAGTAGTAAACTTTGTCGCCACCGCCGAGCAACAGGGTAAGTACCTGTGACTCTTTGGTTTCAACCAAGTCTTCCTTATCTACATCTTTTTCAGGCATTACAACGGGCATAATTTGCGGTTTTGCCAGTGTGGTAGTAAGCATAAAGAAGGTAATCAGCAGGAAGCCCAAGTCTACCATTGGCGTAAGATCCACCCGTGTAGACATTTTCTTTCCCCGTACTTTCCCACCTTTTTTCTTACCGCCACTCTCCGCGGTTTGCATTTCAGCCATAGTTGTGCTGTTACTTTTTTGTGAAAAATCAGTTTGTTCTTGGCACCTGTTCGCTCTGGAACAGCTTACTTTTCTCCCGCACTACCTTTGATCGCATCCTTTTTATTCGGATCTGCTTCAGAATCGGTAATGAGGTTAAACTTATTCACATTGATGTCGATGAGTGTATTGATTACCTTTTGGATCGCCGGGTAAGGCGTGTCTTTATCGGCTTTTACTACCATTACATACTCTTCTTTCACCTTGCCTTCCTGTTTCATACGAAACTGAGCAAGGCGTGCATTGTGAATCCAGTCGGCAAGTTCGCTTTTGTTTACATCAGCTGTATCGATTGGAATACCGGTAGATGGGAATTTAGACCGTTGAGACGGTTCCGTTTCCAAATACTGTTTCAATCGGCTGCGTGAAACACCAAAGCTACCAGCGTTTGAGAATTTGACTTTATCTTCTTCGGTAAGTCCCATTTGGAAACGGGAATTAACGTCGTCGATCAAACTCTTGCGGGTG
>CAIVGO010000022.1 GCA_903905445.1 uncultured Bacteroidota bacterium | reverse complement strand
TATCAAGAGGCTGGCGTGCTCGAGTATTGGGTGGTCTCGCCTATTGAAAAAACCATTCAGGTCTGGACGCTTGATGAACAAGGCATTTACTTCAGTCGCCAACCCAAAGTTGAGGGCGATACAGTTACCACCCCCATTGTACCAAATTTAGCCGTTGATGTAACGGAAGTATTTGAGGATTAATCAGTTACAACTCCTCCTGTCCTTCTACTTACCGCGTATACCTTCCAACTTCTTCCTTGTATCTGGGGCATCTTTAATGGATAAAGCCTTTTCAAACTGAATGGTAGCATTTGCTTTATCGCCCATGGCTATAAAATAATCGCCATAAGCATCATACACATGATGACTTTCGGGGTAATTGTCCACATTGAGTTTAAGAAGGCGCGCTGCTGTTTTATATAATTTTCTACCCAGAAAATCATACCCCATATAATTGATTTCCATTTCATCTGGCTTTATGGAATAGCCCATTTTTTGGGATAAATTGGCAAAATGGTTCCGATATTTATCCGCCAGGGCACCTGTTGAATCTACATAATCCTTCATCGTGAATTTCAAAGGGAAATAATCGAAGAAGAAACGTAAAGCATCATATTCCGCGATGAGCGGCACAGAGCCGTGTGTATCGTCTGGGTAATATTTACTGCGATAATGCAGGCCATTTTTTTTATTTTGCTCGAATGCGGCTTGCAATGCCAAGATAGAACGGATATGTTTCGTCTCGACTGCGGTATCGTGTGCTACCTTTTTGATATCCGTACCTTCTTCCATCGTATTGGCAATGCCCAAATACAAAGACCTTCCTTCAAATTTCTGCGCCGCCAGCGCCTGCTTCGTTTGTTTCAACAGTTTTTCATGGTCCCACCACATACTTGGGTCGATGCAGATGTATGCATTGAACAAATGATTGTGATGGGTAAAAGCTTGCATCACTTCCAAGCCGCCAAATGAATGGCCAATGAGCATTTTATAGGGTGCTGTCGGGTATTTTGCTTCGATATACGGCATCAATTCCTTTTCGATGTAGGCGATAAATTTTTCGCCACCGCCCGATGTTTTAGATGAAGTACTGTCCATAAAAGGCGGGTCAACATCAACATGCGTAGGCGTTAAATCTCGGGTTCGGTCCGTATTCGTAATGCCTACCACAATCATTTTTGGACACATTGTATTGCCGTTGACACTGCTCAATTGTTGAATCATGCCCACTACCGAGTAAAAATGGGCATCGCCGTCCAATAAATAGACAACGGGATATTGTTGGTTGGCACCATCCGGCACATACACCCAAACCTTTTGTTGTTCGCCCAATAGGTTGGATTGAAGGCTGTCAATTGTGCCGATTACGATTTTGTTGTTGGTTTGAGCGTGGCTGTGGTATAGCGCAAAAAAGAAGAGCACGAATGCTGATATGGATATTAGGTTTTTCATTTTAAAAATTTGTTTTATTGTTAAAAAATAGGGAGGGGGTGCTAAACGCAGGCTTACAACCACAACACAATCGCACCCCGCCCGTATTGCACTATTTCGCAGGCACCTCCTTCGCGTCATCGTTGCTGATGTCCCGAACGGTCAGCCATTTACCGTTGCGTTTTTCCCATACGGCCATGTATTTGCCCGCATAAATCACCTTTTGGGTGCTGTCGGTGACGGTGGTTTTTCCGACTTCCGTCACCCGGTTTTCGTCGCCGTACAAGTCCAAGGTTTCAAAGACGACCGTTGTGTTTTCCTTGTGTCGTGCCATTTCTTCTTCCACGCCTTTTTGGATGGCTGCTTTGCCCACCTGCATGGGTTGGTCGTCGATCATGCTGATGGCATCGTCGGCGTAAAAGCCCACAATCGTGGCGACATCTTTCGCATTGGAAGCGGCTGCCCAGGCATCTTCTACGGCTTTTATTTCGGCCTTGATTTTTACCATATCGGGTGATTTGGTTTCTGTTTTCTGTTGGCAGACGGCCAACAAGGGGATGCAAAGGGCGAGGATGGTTACAAATGTTGTGTTGCTCATTTTAAATATGTTTGATGTTTGAATTTGATGTTTGAATTTGATGAAAACGCCATCGCGCTTATTCCTTCCGGGTCACTTTCACCAGACACAATTTCCACTTGCCGTTTTCTTTTGCTGCCTGATGGTCGAAATAGCCGTTAAACACTTGTTTTTCCCCCGTTTTTTTGTCGGTCATCGTCTGGGTGAACGCACCTTTGAAACTGGCTTTGCCGTCGGGTAGCAAGGTCGCGGTACTGCCGGGCGTAAACTCAAGGGTTCCGGTCTGGGCTTCCAGGGTCTCTTTCATTTCCGCTTCAATCTCAGTGCGGGTTTTGGTTGTCACACTGCCGTCCTTGCTGCTTACATAATCTACTTTTTCGGTGTACAGCGCGGCGATTGCCGTTGCATCGCCGCGTTCCAAAGCAGCTTTCCAGGCGTTACCGAGGGCTGTCATGTCGGCGTTGAGGTCTTGTGCCGAGAGGCATGAAGCGTTCAGGGCCGCGCAGAGTAGCGCAGCGAACAAAAAAATGTTTTTCATAAAAAATGTGTGATTTGAGAAGTGAATAGTTTGCTGAATTGCGGCTTATTTCAAATGACTAATTGCTTTGTTGTGAAGCCATTACAGGTGGCATGGTTCCTTCAATCAGTACCCGTTGTTCGCAGCCTTTACAGTTTCCGTAGCAGGCAAACTCCTCGGTTACGATACGCGCCGTGCGGAGCAGGATCAGGGAGGCACCAGTCTGAACCTCGATACTTAGGACCTCAACCTCGCCATCTTTGATGATGGGATATTCCTGGGTACTGGCAGATACGTCCGGGATGATGACGCGGTCAAAAACATCCGGCGTTTTACCTAAACTCCAGTTTTTTGCATGGTTCCACTCAGATTCGTGACCAGGAAAACCGCCTTTCCAGATATTTTTGGTTTGGGCAAGGAGCGATGAAAGGTTTGTCAGAAAAAACAATACGGTGCAAATGGTGATGATTTTCATGATTTTTATCAGCTTTTGAATTTTTTGTAAAAGATGGAATGCACTGGGACGCGTTTGTTGAATATTCTGCTATTGCGATTTAGCGGTGAATTTTCGAAATCCGTTGTCCGCAATACCTGCAGAAGACCGGCACGTTCCGCTGATTTGAGAAATAATTGGTGTATCGATTGCTTTGCATCTCTTTTGCCCAATAATCATCATGTTGACCTAATGGGCAGCTGCGCGTTTCAGCCTTTTCCGTGGTATATGTTTCGGTGGCCAACGCCTGCTGCAAGGAAGTGCAACTACTGCCGACCGAACACAGCCCGACTGCCAGAAACATTAAATGGATGAAATTGTGGCGGATTTTATGCTTCGTACGGTTCAAGCCGGAGCAGGACTTCACTACATAGAAAATAAAAAACATGCCTGCCAAAACAATGACGCCAGCCAGTGTAAAAAGTGCAATTTGTTCCAGGTTGTCAACCGTGGCAGTCAGTTCAGAATGTTCTATTCGTGTAGTGGCGATTTGTGCAGATGCTTGCGCAGAAAGCGCAGTGACGCTGGCAACACTCAACAAGGCTGTGAAAAAAAGATTGTTTAACATAGTGTTAGATTTGGCTTGGAAAAAATTGTTTGTTTGAATGATACAAAGGTCAGGACAATAGGAAGGTCGGACAACCACATGAGCATGGGGGGGGCTCGTGTGGCTGTCGCATAAAAAATCCTGAAATCTGTTTGGCAGATCTCAGGATTTTCAATATTGGCTTTTGCCAATCCAGGACTAATTGTTGGTGATTTTACGCTTTTAGTTTTTACACGCTCTTCCTTATCCCACCCGCAATACCACACAATACCACGCCGCTTCCCGGCCAATTTCCAGCGTACCGCCAATCTTTTTGGCCCGCATCTGCATATTCGACGTGCCGGAACCGGTGGTTTTGTAATTTTTTTCAGCGCTGGTGCCGTTGTCGCAAATGCGCAGTTCTTGGCCGCCGGTGGGTGTTTTTTTCAGGAGGACGCGCACGGTATCGCCGTTGGAGTGCTTGGCGGCGTTGGTAATCGCTTCTTTATAAATGAGATACAGGTTTTGGCGAAGTTCGACAGGGATACTATGTTGGAGGGTAATGTTTTCCACGGTAAGATCGAAGCGTATATCGCGGGGTACGAGGGTTTCTTCGGCGTGCTCGCGCATGCGGTCGAGCAGGTTTTCCCATTTGTCTTTGCGGGCATCGATGGCCCAAACGGTATCACGCATGTGGGCCATGGCATTGCGGCTGATTTCGCTGATACGCTGAAGTTTGCCCTTGTCTTTTTCGGGCGCAGTAATGGCCAAAGCCTCCGATTGCATGGCAAGGCCGGCCAGCAGGGTGCCCACATCGTCGTGCAGGTCGCTCGATATTTTCACGCGCAGGCGCTCGAGGCGCAAGGCCTGTTGCAGGCGCAACCAAAATCCGCCATAAATCAGACCACCCGCCGTGATGATGCAAATCAGGTAAAACCACCAAGTCTGCCACCAGGGCGTCAGTACGCGGATGCGCAATTCTGTGGGGGTATCATTCCATACACCGTCGGAATTAGCGGCTTTTACCTTAAAGGTGTAATTCCCGGGCGGCAGGTTGGCATATCGGGCAAATCCGTTTACGCTGGCATCTACCCAGCCTTTGTCGTAATTTTCTAATTGGTAGCGGAAGATATTGGCACCGGGATCGCTGAACTCCAGGGCTACAAAATCGAAAGAAAAAGTGTTTTCGCGGTACTTGAGCGTCAGTTCGCGCAGTTCGCCCACCTGCACCGGCGTTTCAAAGGGTTCGTCGTTGACCAACAGGCGGGTGAGTTGCACCTTGGGCAGGTTAGGCAAGGCTTGTATATGATCCGGATCAAATACATTCATTCCCTGATTGCCGCCCATCCAGATGCGTCCGTTGGATTGAAGCAGGAAAGCATTGGTATTGAACTCGTTGTCTTGCAGGCCGTCGGCAAGTGTATAGCGGTGAAACGTCTTTTTTTCAGAATGGTAGCGGATGATACCCCGGTTGCAACTCAACCAAAAATAGCCTTGCCGGTCGGGCACGATGCTGTAATAGTTTTCTGCGGGCGCGCCATGTTCCGCCGTATTGAGTTTTTCGAAACGGAGGTCGTCGGTATTGATTTTCAAAATGCCCGTGGAAGTGGCTACCCATAAGGTATTGCCTTGTTCGCAAAAAGCACGGGCATACCCTATGTCTTCCAGGACGCCCACTTGCTCGTAGTTGGTCTGTTTTTTTTCCAAAATGGCGATACGGCTGGCATCCAGGGCCAAATAAAGTCGGCTTTTCCGATCTTCGAACAAAGCCGTCGCAGCTTCGGACTGGTATTGACTCAAAAAGTCGGCTTTTTCAAAAGACAGGCCTTTGTCGTCGCGTCGGACCGTATAAATGCCGCTATACGTGGAAATTAACAGTGGGCCACTTGGCAATTGAAACACCTGCAATACATAATCCGGCAGCAGGCCAAAGTATTGAAAAACGCGTCTGGAGGGGTTCCAGCGGAACAAAAATTGCTGATGGCAGGCCCACAAATCGCCCCGGGAATCCTCAAAAAAATACTCGACCCTACCGGGCAGAACATCATTTTTTGGGTATTCCAGGGCAAATCGCTCCGAACGCAGACCGTCGGGTGAAAAGCGGAACACCGTGTCTGCCGGGCCATTGCACCACACTGCGCCGTCTTTTGTCTGAAAAACGGAGGTCATGGGCATGCCTTGTAGCACTTCCTTTTTTTCAAATTTTTGTTTGCGCAACTGCGTAAAATTCACGCCATTGCGCGGACTGGAAACCCAAAGATTTTCCTGTTTATCTACATAAAAAGCGCTGATGTTGCGCAGGCCCAAGCCTAATTTTCGATCGGGTGCAGCCGGTATTTGCCGGATAAACCGTTGTTGGCTTTTGTCAAACAGTAAAAAACCTTTCAGAGATGTCGATACCAATAATATGGAATCGCGCAGGGGCGCAACCGCCCAAACCTCTCCAATGGGCTGATTATCATACTGTTCGTAGCAAACCGATTTGCCACTTTGCGGGTAAAAGACTGTAAGGCCCGTTGTCATGGCCACCCACCAACGATCGGCACTTTCGCAATACGCGCCAAAAGACCGCCCAGCGATGTCTGTCAAAAAAGAAGTAGCCTGGCCCTGGTTGGCCATGTCGAGTACCAGAATGCCGGGCTGTGTGGGCGGAATGTTAGCCGACACTACTTTGGTTACAACACCTTGTGTATCACATATCACATATTGCCTGCGCCCGCTGAGGGGGCAGATTTGTTTGCCCTGCCGCGTGCGCAAGTCGAACAAATACAGGTACCCGCTTACCCGCACCCACAACTGTTGCTGTTTGTCCAAATAAAAGACAAAATACTCCTGTTCGATCGTTTTTCCCTGCGCATCCAAAAGTTGGAAGTATTCAAAACGATCTTTTTCCCGCACATAACAATGAATACCCTCGTGGGTAGCAAACCACAAGTTGGCGGAGGCATCTTCAAAAAAATTGCCCGTGATGATGTTGCCTGACAGTCCGTTTTGCCCATCGGCTTTATAGGTTTTCACCGATTTACCGTCGAAACGGTTCAATCCATCAATGGAACTGAGCCATACAAAACCCCTCGAATCCTGAAAAACAAAAGCATTGGTGCCTTGCGACAAGCCTTCATTGGGCGATAGCCGATGAAAAAACTGAAACGACTGGCCGTAGCAGATGCCGTGAAGCATCGCCAGGAACCCAAGCATAGTCCAGCATCGGGAAAAGGATGTTTTGCGCAGGTTCACGGTTCGAAAAAAAGTGTACAGGCTCTTAGCTATTTCTGGAGAGATCATTTATATAACCGCCGCCAGCACAATGCGGTGGGCAGGGCAAGGTACTGATCAGGGCCTCTCCACTTTCATTGCCCGAACCATCTACCCCCACTGCTGCCAAAGTACTAACAGATTGGCTGCCATCGTTCAGAATAATTCTGGTGGAGTAAAAAAGAATCCCTACAGCGCCCGAATTCAAGATGCCGTTGATATCCGCGCCGTTGAAAGCCACCTTCGCGTACGAGGCGCCCTCTGCGCCCGCGGCGGCAAACAGCGGCATCGAATTACCCCGACCTTCCCGTGCAGCCTGTGTCATTGCCCTGTTTAATTCGCTCAACATCCCCCCTGCCTGCTGCCCCGTCATTTGATTGGCCCCTCCTTGTCCGTCTGCCACAAAACAATTGGAAGCCATGTCGCTCCGACTGGAGTCCGTAGCGATTGCCAGCAGCGAAAACTGTCCGGCACTGTTAAACGCCGGGTATATGCGCAGCCCCATACTACCTGGCTGGGCCAGTAAGTTAGCTAAGTATTCGCGCCCAAAAAAGGCCGATAATAGCGCGGTTGACTTAATTTGTTGCACGTGTTGACCGCCTACATGGACAGCACGTCCAAATGAGCCTTCGCCCGAACCAAGGGTGTATGAAATTTCTGACATATTATATAAGGTTTGCTGTTGAATCAAATTTTCTTTTCGAGCGACAATCGGATTACCTCCGCTTTGCTGTTGACCTCCAAAGCCCTGTAAATGTGCTTGATATGGTCGCGCACCGTGTCAATTGAAATACTCAGTTTGTCGGCGATCATTTTATAACTCAGGCCGTCCACCAGGCCTTGTACAATCTGTTGTTGGCGGGGCGAAAGAATATCATCCGCTTTGGGTGCTTTGGGCATAAAATGCTGCACCACCTTGCGCGCAATCGACGGTGACATATACGAACCTCCTCGATGAATGGTAAAAACGGCCTCCTGAATGGTGTTGAGGGGGGTACGCTTGGTGATGTACGAACAAGCCCCGGAACACAGCGCCTTGAATATTTTGTCGTCATCTTCAAAGGTAGTCAGCATCACAATGTCCATATCAGGGCATTTTTGCCGAATATGGCGGATACCCTCTAAGCCCGTCATACCAGGAAGACCAATATCGAGCAAGAGTAGATCGGGCTGCAAGGACCGGGATGCTGGTTGCACTTGCTCCAAAAATTGCTCAACACGATCCGCCACCGTGCTGATCTCAATGGCCGGGTGGGCGCCTAAGTAAGTGACTAAACTTTCCCGAATGACGGGATCATCCTCAATGAGGGCGATGCGAATAAGTTCCATGCGGGCAAATATAGTGATTCGGTTTGATGTTTGGTGTAAAGTAATTGTACACCAACCTCATCTATATCCCCCAAACTCCCCCCACTTTTTGGAAATTCTGACGCTTTAAGGACAGGCTGAGAAAAAGCAGGGCTACGTGTTTGGGATTTATTTTGCGATCAAAACGCCTTAGATTGAAAACTAAGGCCCAAATCCCCTATTTTTGCATAACTAATTTGCAAAGCAATTGTCATGATTACTTCTAAAATATATGAAGAGCTCGCTGTCTTTTTAGCAGAAGCAGCGCCAACACAGATTATGGCCTATAAACCTTCTGCTGATACCCAGCAGCGATACGACTTGCTTGTTGACAGGAAGAAAGCGGGCACCCTTAACACGGAAGAAACCTCAGAATTGGAACATTACTTCATGCTTGAGCACATTTTTCGTTTAGCGAAAATCAGGGCAGCAATGCGTTTGGAGTCATGAGTGAGTACATTCCTAAAAAGGATCGAGAATTTGTTGCTAAACGTGCGAATTATTGCTGTGAATACTGCCAGATGCCTCAAAGATTTTCCCTTTTTGCCTTTCATGTTGATCATATAACGAGTCTTAAACACGGCGGAAAAACAGAATTGTCAAATTTGGCTTTCGCTTGCGGCTTTTGTAACGGCAATAAAGGGACTGATTTGGGAACCTTTTTGTTAAATGAACTAGCGATTATCCGGTTCTTCAACCCACGCGTAGATAATTGGAATTTACATTTTGAAATCGTTGATGCGGTCATTTATGGAAAACCCCAAATTGGAGAAGCAACGATCAAAATTTTTCAATTTAATGAAATTGAACGTGTTTTGGAGCGGAAACTTTTGGCAGGAGGCGGGTATATTTGAATATCTGCTAAACAACGCGATACCAAACATTCTTATTTACAGTCTCTAGGCAACGCCTTCAAACCCAGCGGATAACCTATCCCAAAAACCGCGCACGAAGGTGCCGGGGAGGTACTGAACATTGCACCTGCGCACCAAACCAACGGTAACGGTTTAGCGCCACCCAATCATACACGCCATCCCGTAATACAAGCGGGAATACGCTGGCCAACGCAGCAAATAGGGGCCAAGGCTGGCGCAAGTGGCCTAAAATGCGCAAAATCGCCGCGCTTTTCTGATATACAACCCCGTTTTCAACAAAAAATATGGTCGAAAGATCAGTAGGCACCTCGTAATCGGATAGCAGGGCCCGGCCGATGTCCGATTGCTGGGAGGCAAACTGAACGAAACCTTTCGGGTCGCGCTCGGCAATAAACCGAACCGTTCGGTTGCAAAAACTGCACGTGCCGTCGAACAGCGCAATGCCTGCTGGCACTTGCATCGCCCCTGATTGGTCGACCTGACCACCGGTTCGTTGCAGTTTTTGACGCAACCATGGCCACCATTTTTCCACATCAAAAAATGGCATAAAAATGAGCCCGCTCATCTGATAACGAAATGTAATGCCCATCACAAAGTAGATACCAATGTGCAACAACCAGGTCAATCCAGCCCAAATCATGCCCAAACGGCGATGCACCAGCACAAATGGAGCACCCAGTTCCAATACCATCGTGCCCAAACCCATGATCAGAAACAAGGTGGTATTGGGATATAAAAATGCAAAAAATGGGTTCACTTCGCCGCCAAACACGTCTTTCCGCAGGGCGTCTACGGCTACTTGCGCGCGCATTGCCGAGCCATCCACCCAATCCCAGGCCAGATCGCCGTACACTTTAGCCAAACCCGACAAAAAGTAGGTGGCCAGCGTGGCAGCGCATAGCAAGCGAACCGGCCAACCATATTGCCAATGTGGTGTGGCTTTCTCTTTCTTATAATAAGCATCTATCGAAAGCGCAGCAGCGGCTGGAGCAAAGGCAATAACCAGGATATGCAACACCACGGCGATATTGTCGTGGTAAATCATGGACCAGGAATAGCGGTAACTGAACAAGAATAGACTCGCTAACGCAAAAACAGGCCCGGAAAAGCGGAATTTCCAACCCAAGAGGTACGCCAAATTGAACGCAATGGTGGCCCAGTAAATACCCATGAATACCCCGGATGAAAGCGGCTCGGTCAACCAAAAAGCCAACCCCACAGGCTCAAAATCGCTCGCTTCAGACTTCGCCGTTTGGCTGAAAAGCGCATAACGGCTCAGCAAGTACCAAAGTGTAAATGCCCCGGAAAACACCCGCAACCACGCTAAACGCTCGGCAGGCATGGGCGTAAACCAATATTGATCCAAGGTGTGGAGGAAACGTTTCATGATCGTTCTATTGTTTTAGTAAAAATTACTTTTTCATGCTGCGGCATTTTTATGCCTTTTTGGAAATAGTTGTTCAAATCAAAATCGCCGCGTACCAAGGCAATCCTGACCAGGTGGCAATACGGGACTTCTTGACACTTTGCCACCTTTTTGGCCACTTTTTGCGTTATTTTTTCTACATTTTCGCTTCTTACTTTTTTATTAACCTGCCGGCGCACCTGGTTGAAGCCACCAGCACCCACCAGCGCATGGGGGATATAGTACCGATTGCCCATGGTGTCGTAGCCCACAAAGTAATTGACGGTGCAAATGCTGTCACGTTTACTGGAAAACATGGGAAAGTACGACAATGGAAAACTGTCTTTGGGTTTATCTTTCCAGTTTTCCCTGACTGGCAACAGGATAGCAAACAAGACTGCTACACTAAAAAAAAGGGCGAATGGCTTACTCAAATGCATGGTATATTGTCATGTTTTATTCAGCCATATATCGCATTTAAATGAAAATGTTACCGGGATCGTCGTATAAATATTTTTCAGGAGCTGGTTGCACAACCCGGCCAAATCCCCAAAAAAAAAACCGCTTGCCCCTTTCACAAGAAGCAAGCGGTCTGATCCGCAATCCAACAATATACTAATCCTGCTTTACAAACGTCCCTTTCCAAGTTGGGAACGCACTCGTTTTAACAACATATAAACCACCGGACAGGGCAGCGATATCTAATTCCATTTGGTCATTGCCCAT
>CAIVGO010000021.1 GCA_903905445.1 uncultured Bacteroidota bacterium | reverse complement strand
GGCTGGATTTCGCCTTGCGCTTGGGTAGATCCTTCGCCCTTTTTCTTCCCCCGGGTCGTTTTCTGTTATTTGAGATTGGAGTGGGGGAAGAAAAAAGACTCAGGATGACAGCTCACGTTGATATTGTCATTGGTAATTTCGTTTAACAAAATGCTATGTGTTAAAATCAACGTGAGCTGTCATCCTGAAGGCTGTTTCTTTCCCGTTCGGATGATTGATTACGCGCTATGTTAAAGGGAAAGAAATGGACTGAAGGATCTAGCCAGGCGGGATTGAGCGCTGCCCTTAGCGCGATTTCGCGTTGCGCTTGGCTAGATCCTTCGTCATTTTACGCCAAAGCAATCGGTTTCATGTTTATCAGGATATGCATAAAACTGCGTCGGCATATTTTTATACGCCAAAGCAATCGGTTTTTTTGATTATTCCGCTGCTAGTATTAAAACTTGACGATAAAGTGGTTCTGCTATATAGAAACCTGCAGAATTCTTTAAATCATCCATGCATTGCCGGACGGAGCTTAGCAGACCTGATTTTTTTGCCTCCAGTAAAATACCAAGAAGCCCTATCGGCTTTAAATTGTAACGCAACGCAACTTCCCTGCCGTCTTTTTCATCCATTAATATGTTGGGAGAATCCATTTCTATTGCAAGTGCAATTGCTTCTGATTCACCAGGATCAAGTTCAAGCAATAATTTTTGCAACAAATTTTGATCGGTACACGATTTTATTTCTATCCAAGAAGCGTTTTGAATTTCGGCTGCACCTGGTTGATTGGCTCCTTTGACCACAATTTCTTCGAAGACAGCCACCGGTAAATATACTTTTTCAAATAAAGCCGGAATTAAATCAAGTTTTCCAATGGCCGCAAGGTTCACAATTGGAGAGGTGTCGCTGATAATAACCATAATGTATCACTGCTTAAGATCAGCAAAGTGTCGCAAATCCATTTCGAGATCTTCAAGATCATAATGGATTGGAATGTTTCGATCGGCCAAAACATGCTGAAAATCGAGGCGCGTAACGCCAGCCATCCTAGATGCACGCTCCAGGGTCAATACCCTTTTTTGATACAGAAATGCGAGTACCTCTAGTTTGATTTCTCGCTCACCAAGCGGAGCATGTGCTACTACTTCATCTGGAATCTCTATGATCATTTGCTGTTATTTTTTTACAAAAGTACGGTTTTTTCATGTTTATTCCCAATTGCGTTCCAAAAATTCAGTTCCTTTTATGAATCATGAAAAGGGCAAATAAGTCAAATAAGTGCGGAGCCTCCGCACTTATTTGACTTAGACACATTTAGGCTAACGCGCCGCATGATACGCTCGAATACTTTGGATAATTTGGACTAACTGCATTTCTGTAAAATCTTGTTGGTAATACCTAAAAAAACAGAGTTGGCCAGTTCTGAAAAAACAGGACGACTGCATACGTTGTTATAGCATAAATACCTTCACCATGATCCAAATCATAGACTTAAGCCAGGAAATATACCCCGGTATGCCCGTATTTAAAGGGCTGCCGGAAGTGAACATGACCGTGCATGCCACCCACGAACAATGGGAGGGTATTGAAAATCCCAGCACCCACACCCCAAGCATGTACAAATTGGAAATGGGGGAACACACGGGCACGCATGTGGATGCCTTGAGCCACATGGGCAGGGAATTTGCCGGGCAATCGATTGATACCATGCCGCTTTCGATGTTTTACACCGAAGGGATTTGTCTGGATTTTTCCCACAAAAACTTGCAGGAACTAATTGAACCGACAGAGTTGGAAGCGGCCTGCAAACTGGCAAACCTGGAAATCCGCAAAGGCGATACCGTTTTGTTGTACACCGACCATTACCGGAAGTATTTTGGAACGGAGAATTGGGGGCATGGTCCGGGATTATCGGCGGATGCGACGCGTTGGCTTGGTGCGCAGGGAGTTTCGGCCTTTGGGGTGGAAACGATGTCGCCCGGCATTCCGAAGGTATCGAACCGGGAGGTGCACCACATTTGTGGGGAAATGGGGTTTACACATTACGAGAATCTGGTGAATTTGAATCAGTTGATTGGCAAGGGGCGCTTTAGGTTTATCGGACTTCCTTTGAAGATTCGGGGCGGGACGGGATCGCCGGTTCGGGCGGTGGCGGTGTTGGGGGAGTTATAAAGTCGCAGGATGACAGCACACGATTACATAAATTGTTGATCTTTAGTTTGAGAAAGCTCGGAAAGTCAAAAACCACGTGCGCTGTCATCCTGAAGGCCGTTTCTTTCCCTTTCGGATGATGCATTACCATAAATGTAAACGGGAAAGAAACGGACGGAAGGATCTAGCCCGGCGTAATTGGGCGCTGCCCTTAGCGCGATTTTGCCCTGCGCCTGGGTAGATCCGTCGCCTTTTTTCTTTCCCCTCCTCATTTCAGGTAAGTTTAGGTACCGACGGGGGAAGTAAAAAGACTCAGGATGACAGCCCACGTTGTTTCAGGCTTTTGGGCTTTTGTTTAACAAAATGCACGTTGTAATGAACATTGGTATAAAGAATTAAAAAAAACAAAGCAAGTGAAATTTTAACCGACTCGGTGTTTTGTTCTAAATATTTTGCGAAATATTCTGAACAACTTGTATATTTGCGTGAAAATATCACAAGATGCTGATTCGCTTTCTGGTTAAGAACCTATTCTCATTTAAAGAACTCACGGAGTTCAATATGCTTCCCGGCCGTTTTGGCCGGATGCCTTATCATGTGTATGAGGCTGGAGGGATCGATTTGCTTAAACTTAACGCGATGTATGGCGCCAATGGAGCAGGTAAAAGCAACTTGATACGGGCCTTGGCATTGCTTCGGGAATATGTCGTTACAGGTAATTTGCCCATTGAGTTTTTAGTAGAAACCTTCAAGTTCGACAAGGAAAGTCCCCAAAAGGATGTGTATTTGGGGGTAGAGTTTATTAAAGATGAAGTACCTTATTATTACGGTATTACCATCAACCAGGGCATTATTGTGGAGGAAGAGTTGCAAATCAGCGGTCTGGGCAAAAAAGAGGATTATACCTTGTTTATCCGTACGGACACAGCAGGTGAAAAAAACCTGGAACTTGATTTTGCCAAAGAAGTAATGGCGGATAAGGAGGCTGGTATTTTCCCCTGGTTCTTGAAAAACGAAATTCTGGAACGAAATAAGCCTGTTTTGTTTTACATGGCTGGCAGAAAAAATGAGGTTTTCGAAATATTTAAAAAAGCCTTGCAATGGTTTAGCGCCGATTTGGTGCCCATCATGCCCGATACAAAGCCTGCAGGCATTGCCATTTATTTGGAAGAGGATGCCGGGTTTTATCAGTTTGCTGCGGATGTAATGCAGGCTTTTAATACGGGCATCGAGCGGATCGTGGTAGATACCATCCCAATTGAAGCGTTTTTTGGTGAAGAAGACAAGCAACAGGCCGAACGCATTACGGCTGAGTTGAAAGCAGCCCCCGAAAAAACAAGACCTTTTAGAACCGAACATGAAGAGATTCTTTTTGTACTGCGCGCTGGAAAAGTGGTCGCTAAACGGCTGTATTTTTTGCATGACATCGATGGCGGAGCTGTAAAATTTACGGCCGCAGAAGAATCGGACGGTACAAGGAGGCTGGTTGATTATTTGCCTGCTTTCTATGCAGCGCTGCATTCAAAGCAGGTCTATTTGATCGATGAAATTGAGCGCAGCATTCATCCGCTGTTAATCAAGGAGTTGATCAATAAATTTTCGCATGACCAGTCCACAAAAGGACAATTGATTTTTTCCACGCATGAATCCAATTTATTGGATCAGGATATTTTCAGGCCGGATGAAATTTGGTTTGCAGAAAAGAATACGGAAGGTGCAACGGAAGTATATGCTTTAAGTGATTTTAAGGAGCATCATACCATTGATATCCGAAAAGGTTACTTGAATGGACGTTATGGAGGCATCCCCTTTTTAGGGAATTTGAAAGACTTAAATTGGGAACAACATGCCGAAGCCCATTAGATTTGTTGGTAGTACGTTACCCATGAAAAAAAAAATACCACAACACAACCATCCTATCCCCAGGTTATAGAGCACTCCTCAGCCTCTTTGGTCATGGCAATTTCCGACACGGAAGTTGGTAAAATTCAATTGCCCAATAGATTAGTGTTTGTGGAGGTGCATACCGGAAAACCGGTGGACTTACTTGGGGAAGAACCTACGATTCAAAAAGAAATGGCGTCGCTGATGCAGGCCAATTTAATCAACGATCTGATGCCAAAATTCATAAGGCTAAAGACAATATCAAATTGTTCGTCAGTATGTTGATCCGGGAACGTGACGAGTTGGAGGCATTCAGGTTGTATTATTTAGGTTAATAGCGCACGTTGTTATGGGCATTAGGGGCTTTGGATTTGCAAAATGCTGGATGTTCAGAACAACGTGGGTGGTTATGCTCGGGAAAATGTTCGGAAGTCGTTGCGATACACTTGCCACGTCGG
>CAIVGO010000020.1 GCA_903905445.1 uncultured Bacteroidota bacterium | reverse complement strand
GATGCCGGTAATCACATAGCCAACATCGCCGGCACGGATTTCGGCCGATTCGAACTGGCCGAGGCGCAAAACGCCTACTTCTTCCGCGATTACTTCTTTGCCAGTGTTGTAAAAACGCAGTTTGTCGCCTTTTTTCATGACCCCGTTCATGACGCGCACGTAGGCGATTACGCCGCGGTACGAGTTGAACATGGAGTCGAAAATCATGGTTTGCAAAGGTGCATCCACATCGCCTTTAGGGGCAGGAATGCGGTGGATGGCGGCATCCAGAATTTCAGGAATACCGAGGCCGGTACGACCCGATGCGGAGATAATATCTTCCCGTTCGCAACCAATGAGGTCCATAATTTGATCCTGTACCTCTTCGATCATGGCGCTGGCCATATCCACTTTGTTGACAATCGGGATGATCTCCAAATTGTGGTCAACGGCGAGGTAAAGATTGCTAATCGTTTGTGCCTGAATACCTTGTGAGGCATCTACCAGCAACAATGCCCCTTCGCAAGCGGCGATAGAGCGACTCACTTCGTAGGAAAAGTCGACGTGGCCGGGTGTATCGATCAGGTTGATGATGTATTCTTCCTTGGTTTTTGGGTCGATATAATGCATCTGGATGGCGTGGCTTTTGATGGTAATGCCGCGCTCTCTTTCGAGATCCATGTTATCGAGTGCCTGATCCTGCATGTCGCGTTTGCTGATCGTATTGGTGTACTCCAGCAATCGGTCGGCGAGGGTACTTTTGCCGTGGTCGATGTGTGCGATGATGCAAAAATTACGAATATTTTTCATGGCGATAGCCTTAGTGTTAAGTTTGGCCGGAAGGGCCTGGTTGGCGGTTGAGGCCTGATTTCACTTTTTTAAAAGCAATAAAAAATTGCGGCCGCAAAGATAGCCCGTTTAACAATTCTTTGGGGATTTCGTTGAAAATTAGGCAATCATTTTACTTTTTTGGGTCTGTTGAGGTAGTCGGGAAGCCAAAAAGGGCCTGCATTTTGAAAAATATTTCTGTGTTTTCATAAATTCCGCTAAACTGTTCGGCGCCGGGTCCGTACGCGAAAACGGGTACCATGGTAGCGGTGTGCTGCTCGGTAGAGAAGCCGATGATCAAACTGTCCATTTCAGAGCCTTGTTTGATGGCCATACCGCCGGTTTCATGGTCGGCGGTAACGATCACAAGGGTTTCGCCATCTGCTACGGCAAATTTGAGGATGGCGCCGATGGCTGCATCGAAATCGAGCATTTCCTGGATGGCATACGGGCCATTGTTTTTATGGCAAGCCCAGTCGATTTGAGAGCCTTCGAGCATCAGGAAAAAGCCTTTTGGGCTGCGTTTTTTCAAAAATGGGCCGGCCAATTCGGCGGCTAAGGGCAGGTAATCGCGGCCATTTCCAACGCTTTCGGGCTCTTCATCGGCCGAAAACCAGGCAAACGGACGGTCGCCAGCGGGTTTGTAACTGCTCAGTTTGTTTTCGGTGTAATTGCCCATTTGATACCCGGCATCCTGCATTTGCTGGTATAAATTGATGGCATCGCTGCGACGTTTGCGGAAATAATTCAGTCCACCGCCAATGAGTAAATCCAGTTTGGTTTGCAGGAAAAACGGGGCAATGCCTTCCATATCGGCCCGATCGGGTACGTGGGCAATAAACGAAGCCGGGGTGGCATGGGTGATGCTCGAACTGGCGATTAATCCGGTGGCCAGGCCATTTTGGCTGGCTTGTTCGAGTATGCTGAGGCAGGGCTTTTTGTTTTTATTTACCCCAATGGCGCCGTTGTAGGTTTTGCAGCCACAGGCAAAGGAAGTCGCTGCGGCCCCCGAATCAGTGATCAAACGTTTGTGGGCGTTGGTTTTTATGAGTCCGGTGATCGGAAATTGCTCCAGGTTTAGGTGGTTGTTGTTTGAATACAACCCGGCTGAAATTTGGGTAAGTCCCATGCCATCCCCAATGAGCAGGATGATGTTTTTGGGCTGTTTTCCCTGGTATTGAGGAACAAAAACGGTATGATTGGTTTTATCGGAATAGGCTGCGCTGCCAATAATGGAGGCGGTAATGGATAAAAAGAGGCAAATTAGGAGGATACGATTCCTTTTCATGAAGGCGTTTCTGTTATGTTGGACCATTTTTCAATAAATTCGATTAACAAGCGCACGCCATATCCGGTTGCGCTTTTGGAGGTGGCAAAATCCGAATCGGCAAAAGCCATTCCGGCAATGTCGAGGTGTGCCCAATGTGGGTGCTCGGCGGTGAAATGTTCGAGAAATTTGGCGGCAGAGATACTTTCGGCCATGGGTTTTCCGGTAAAATTGCGCAAATCGGCCACATCACTTTTCAAATCGCTGCCGTATTCGTCCCACATGGGCATGCGCCACAAACGTTCGCCACATTCCATGCCTGCTGTGCTCAACATGTCGGCCAATTGGTCACTTTTGGTGAATAGACCACCTGCCTGGGTGCCAATCGCCCGGATAATACTGCCGGTGAGGGTGGCCAGGTCGATGAGTACATCGGGCGTTTCCTGTTTGAGCAAATAGGCCAGTCCGTCGGCCAAAATAAGGCGACCTTCGGCGTCGGTATCGGTTACTTCGATGGTTTTACCTGACAATGAGCCAATTACGTCGCCCGGTTTGATGGCCAAGCCGTCGATCATATTTTCGGCGGCGGGGATGACGCCGATCATGCGCACGGGCAATTGCAGGTGCGCGGCGACCATGAAGGCACCTAAAACAGCTGCGGCGCCCCCCATGTCACTTTTCATGAGGTGCATGTTGGTGGAAGGCTTCAGGCTTACGCCGCCGGTATCGAAGGTGACCCCTTTGCCGACGAGGCCGAACACGGGTGTTTTGGTTTTGCGGGTTTTAGTGCCGTATTCGAGTACGATTAAGACGGGTAAATTGGGGCTGCCCTGGCCTACTGCCGCAAGGGCTTTCAAACCCTGTTCGGTGAGGGCTGTCTTGTTTAAAACATGTACATAAAAGCCGCATTCTTTGCCTGCTTTTACGGCCCAACTGGCCATTTGTTCGGGCGTTTTGTAATTGCCGGGCGCGTTGAGCAGGTCAAATAACGAAAGATAGGTGCGCGCAAAAATTTGTCCGCGGCGGGCGGGCGCTTCCATTTCCTTTAGTCCTTTAGTGGGCAGTACGATGTTGATTTCTGATTTTGGTCCACCAAATTCCGCTTCCGGCTTGGTTTCGGTGCGGTATTTGCCGATGTCGTACAGGCCGAGCAAAGCGCCTGAGGTGGCTGCTTCCGTGTAGCGCGCGAGGGATTCCTGCGGAAAATGGCGCAAGTCGAACCCTACTTTTTGCGGCAATTTGCTTTTATAGCGGTGACAAAAAAGGCGCAGGGTGGAAAAAATTTCCTGAAACCCGGTCTTTTTGCCCATGCCACACAGGTAAAGGCGTCGTCCGGGACTGCCTGTGGCATACAGCACGAATATTTCCTTGGCTTCTGCGCGGAAATCGTTTTGTAGCGTGGCTGCGTCTGCGCCTGTGCGCGCGGCAATTTCTACCAAGCGATCGGCTAGTTGTGCATCCTGGGCGAGCGGCACCACCATGGTGTCGGGGACTTTTTTGTCGAGTATTTTTACGATCATAGGACTAAAAAATAGGCATGTATCAGGCGCGTTCGGCCAGTTCCAGCCAGCGCAATTCCTTCATTTCCATGGATTCCTGTATTTTTCCGAGTTCGAGGGAAAGGGCGGCTGCATCGGCGGCGCTTAAATCGGGGGCATCGAATTTTTGCAGTATTTCGGTCTTTTTTTGCTCGTGTTGGGCAATTTCGCGCTCCAATTTTTTCAATTCGTTGCGTTCGGT
>CAIVGO010000019.1 GCA_903905445.1 uncultured Bacteroidota bacterium | reverse complement strand
GTGTAAATATCGATGCCCGTTTCTCCACCCTCATCGGCGCGGAAGCCTTCTAATACTACAGAAATACTTTCTTTGGTGGTTTGGTATTTTTTGGGCACCGAAATGCCATAACCATCATCCCAAACCGAAATAGCCAGGGGTACCTGCAGCACACCCGCCGCATTGACGGTTTCCCAAAAAGCGCCTTCGGAGGTGGAGGCATCGCCAATGGTACAAAACGTTACTTCATTGCCATTGACCGACAAGGTTTTACACAATTCCGGTTTTTCCCGGAATTTTTTAGAGGCCAACGCCAGGCCTAAGGCGCGGGCCATTTGTCCTGCGGTCGGGGCAATGTCGGCCGTAATATTATAGCGATCAATGTGGTTGGTCCAGTTGCCTTCCGCATCCACGAACGGGGTAGCGAAGTGGCAATTCATTTGACGGCCGCCGGAGAAAGGGTCGTTGGCCGGGTCGCCGTACAATTGGCCGAAAAATTCGTCGAGGGTGGTTAATCCTAAAGCGAACATCAAGGTTTGGTCGCGGTAGTAACCCGATCTGAAATCGCCTTTACGCCAGGCTTTGGCCATGGCTACCTGCGCTAGCTCCTTGCCATCGCCAATGATGCCAAAATTAGCCCGTCCGGTAAGTACCTCTTTTCGGGCAACGATACTTGCTTCCCTGCTGATACAACAGATGCGATAATCGGCTAATACTTCCTCGGTGGTAAAAGTGGGTGCTTGGGGATCGGTTTTTTTGCGTTTTGGCGCAGATTTGGTTTCAACCATGTGGCGAATTTGGTTAAGTATTTAGTGCGGTGCAAAGTTAGTTAAATTTTTGCGCTTACCTTTGTGGCCTGAAACATAAGATTTTCGTCGGCTATACAACGAAGTTGGTCTTATTTCGGGCTAAAATCGTTTAAGGAAATATTAAATTTTTTCTTTCGCTTCATATTCAATGGTTTTTTTGGTCTAATTTTGCGGCCACGAAACATTACGCACACATCTTTTAACGCACTAAATTGGCCTCAACATGTCAAACGAACCGAAGTTGCGGTATAATGACGAGGAGTTGCAGGAGTTTAAAGCACTCATTGAAAGCAAACTCGCCTTGGCAAAAGAAGAAGTAGGGCGCACGGATCAACAAATTACTGATTTAAATGAAAATGGGTTTAATCAGCAAGGTGGTGATTGGTATGACGATTCTACTGCACATACAGACCTGGAAATGCTGCAGCGCATGTTGTTGCGTCAGCAACGCTATGTGACTGATTTACATAATGCACTGTTGCGCATTCAAAATAAAACCTATGGTATTTGTATCGTAACTGGACAACTGATCAGCAAAGAGCGGTTGCGCCTGGTACCCCACGCTACCAAAAGCATCGATGGCAAAAACATTGCCAATTCCAACTCTGGTCGCGATGCGGTTTCCGACAATGGCCCGGGCATTGATACGTTCTCGGATGGTCCTGAAGAGGAGCGCAATACCCCCAAACCCGTGGCCGATAAAGTACGCGGCGTAAGTAGCAAAGCCAAACGTCCACCCAGCGGAGAAGATTGGGAACCCGATAATGACACCATGGAAGATGCCGGGTATAATCCGCCCCGCAAATTTGATGGGGATGATGAAGATTAGGATTGCATGATTTTTTGATGCTTGAGATTTTATCAAGGATTTGTGGTAGCTTGTAAATTAAATTGGCGGGGTGACTGAAAAAGTCGCCCCGTCAATTTAATTTACACATTTATCTGGGATGAAAGGAGGCTTTAGTTGTTATGGATGATGCGCCTTGTATAATTGGTTCGATTTCTTGAGTTTTTTGGCCGGATAAACGTGGTAATGTGTAATCTCTACTGTCGGGGCGACTTTTTCAGTCACCCCGACAGTAGAGATTACAGGATAACGCATAATCATTTGTGCATTTACGCGCGATCTTTTTAATGCTTAAGATTTTATCATGGATTTGTGGTAGCGTGTAAATTTTATTGGCGGGGTGACTGAAAAAGTCGCCCCGTCAATAAAATTTACGCATTTACACGGGACTGAATGAGGCCTCAGATATATCCTTAAAATCCATTTAAATCCTGGTTTAATTTTTCTTCACATGAATTTATCCCTTAAAATTGGATTGCCATGGAGCAATTTGATCTTTTTCTACTTAATAACGGGCATTCCCCTTTTTGCTCAGATATCTCCTTCCAAAGCATCCGATATTCCGGTTGATTTAAATACTACGGCCGATACGGCGTATGAAATCAGTAGAATTAACGGCAAAGAAGGTGCATTTACCTTGGTTTTTAAAAACAAACGCACAGGCGAGGTACGTACTCGAATCACTTCGGAGGAATTGATGCAAAACAATCCTTTTTATGCCTTGGATTACCCGATTTTATCCACAAATCCGAATGGTGAACGCATTTACGATTTGAGGAGGCTTTCAAGGAACAAGCGGATAAATTTATTATCCCAGTTTAAACTAAACCCGGAATTTCAGGGATCTGAGATTGATGATCATTTGCCTAATTATGCCTCTGTTGAAAAGGTCTTCGCAAGCATTGAAAATAAAAATATGGTAATCGTAAGTTACATTATGGGATTCTATTTATCCGATCCAGATAGAAATAATACAAATACAGCAGATCAGATTTCATTAGGTGAAATGTGTGAGGATGTTTTACTAAATGCTTTAGGCCAAGAAATGCGAAGATGGCGTTTGAAGGTCAATGGTGGAGTATATGTTTCGTCGGATGGCAGGTTCTTACTTAGTAAAGAGTCATTTTCAGGAGGAGAAGGATCTTTTGGATGGAACAGTGATTTAGTTTTGATTGATTTAGCGCAAGAAAAAGCGGTACTTACTTTAGACCTAATTAAAGGAAGTGGTTTAATGGATTGCCTTGAGTGTTATTACGAGCATGATAAATTTTACATGAATTTTGAAGACGGATTCAATATTTTTTCACTTGTTATTGATCCCTACTTAAAAAAATACTATATTAAAAAATATTTGCATAACGAAGGTTTTAGCAAGGATGATTATCATAGAATAAAAAGAAATATAAAAAAATATAATTTAAATTTGATTGATTATAAGGCATTTGAATTTTAAACGCAAGATACGCATGGCAAACGCATTTAAATTAAAGGTGTTGTTCGTGGCATTGGTACTTTCAATTCATCAGGGGGGTGACTTGTGATCTTTGAATGTTCAAAGTAATGCAAAAAAAATCCCGAATTCTGGTAAAAACCAAAATTCGGGATTACGCATGTTTATTACTACACCTTTTTAACCGGTATCCTGATCATATCCATTTTTTCAGGATGCTCCTTGTGCTCTTTTTGTACTTTTTCCATCATTTTGGTCAAATCCTGGATCCGAATACGACCTTTTATACTTAAAAATACAAATTCTTCGGGCGATTGCACTAAAACCACCAATTTGCGCAATATTGAGCGGCGTTCCTTGCCCCAAATTTGGACATGGGTGCTTCCATCGCGGACGGTCAATAATTCATCTAAGTGGCGTCTAACGGCCTTGCGTTTAAACTTTTGAAGGTCAGCAGCAGTAACAGGGCTCGGGTTGTCCTCTGCGAAAACAAGCGCGCGCACCTTATTAATATGGCGTAACGCTTTTCGCTCTGTTTTTTCTTCCACAAACCAGGATGCAATATCTACCAAATAGCCCGGAACACTGACCGCAATGGCGCCGTCATAATCTTTATACTTCCAATATAGGTTGTAATCCTGGGCTTGTATAAAGTGTGCGGGCAGAAAAAGGATGAGGCAAAACAATAATTTCTTCATGATCAAAGGATTAGTCTTTTGTTTTGATTTTATCTAAGTGTTCGGCGCCTTTGATATCCAGGGTTTTCGACAGGGAACCGATTTTTTCGAGGTCTATTTTGCCGACAAAACTCAGCAGCACAAACTCGTCGGGCGCACCCACCAGCAGGAGCAGTTCGTTGATAATGTTGCCCTGATCTTTTATCCAGATGCGTACATTTTCCTGACCATCGCGCACCGTGAGCAATTCGCTGTATTCATTTTGCGGTACTTTGGAAAGGGCTTCTTTGTACAATTGAACGCCATCGGTGATAGAGTCGCAGGTAAGTACCCGCAGGCCGCCGAGGTCTTTGATGACTTCGCGCATGCTATTCCAGTCGGCATCATCGG
>CAIVGO010000018.1 GCA_903905445.1 uncultured Bacteroidota bacterium | reverse complement strand
GTAAAGCCTGGATCGGCGCTGATTTGCAATTGATTGTTACAGATATAAGGCGCCTGGGCAATTTGGGTGCTCAAGGCCGTGGTAACATTGAGCGGATGCACGGTGGTACCGGTACAACCGTTTGCATCGGTTACGGTGACGGTGTAATTGCCGCTTTGATTGACAGAAATATTCGCTTGCATGCCGCCATTCGACCAGGCGTACTGACTAAAGGTATTGCCAGCGTTCAATTGTGCAGCAGTGCCGATACAAATCGTTGCCGGACCTGTGATGGCAGGTTGTGGCAAAGGGGTAGCGGTAACCACCAAATCGTCGGTTGCCGTGCAGCCATTCAAATCCGTCACCGTCACGGAATAGGTTCCACTGGATGCGACCGTAATATTCGGCGTATTTGCGCCACCGGTCCAGGCATATTGCACAAAACCAGCCGTGGCCTGCAATTGACTACTTCCTCCCACACAAAATTGCGCAATGCCATTGACCCCCACTTGCGGGTTGGCTGGAATGGTGATGGTTTGGGTAACAGCGCCGGTACATCCAACCCCGGCTGTCACCGTAACCGTGTAGGATCCGCCTGCCTGAACAGCAATGGATTGGGTCGTTGCCGCATTGGACCAAAGATAGGATTGGTACCCGGGATCTGCATTTAACGTCATTTGGCCGTCACAGGCATAGGGTTGGGCAGCAATCATAGGGGATGGTGCAGCGGTAATGTTGAAATTGTGGGTGTCGGTACCTTGACATTGGTTGGTATCCACCACCATTACGGTGTAAATGCCGGTCTGATTTACCTGAATAGTCGGTGTAGTAGCGCCCGTGGACCATAAATAACTTGTAAAGCCGGGGTTGGCGACGAGGGTACCTGATTGGCCCGGGCAAGCGACAGTTGGGCCGCTGACCGCAATATTGGGCGCGGCAACCGTGCTGACCGCCAGGGAGGTCGTGCCTGTGCAGCCGATGCTGTTACTGACCGTTACCGTGTACGTGCCTGCGCTGTTGATGGTAATGGCGGGCGTATTTTGGCTACTAGACCAGGTATAACTGGAAAATACACCGCCTTGTGTAGTTAAGGTCGCAGTGCCTCCCGGACACAAAATAGGTTGTATCAATACGGGGGCTGGCGGAACAACCGGCAGTACAGTAAAGGTAGAGGTATTGGTACAGCCAAAAGCATTGGTGGCCGTCACCGTGTAGGATCCAGGTTGGGTGACCACAATACTGCGGGTAGTTTGTCCGGTTGACCAACTGAAAAACAGCAAATTTGGGTCGGTGACAGTCAAGGTATCTTTCAGGCCGGGGCAAATTGCTGGTTTGGTAGCGGTAATATTAAAAGGCAATATTTCGCCAGAATTGATCCCATAAAGTGCCGAACCGGTACAACCCAGGGCAGTTGTAACAGTAACCTGGTAGGTACCCGGCTCATAAACCGTAACGGGTGTTCCGGTTGGTCCGTGGTCCCAGGTGTAGGTAACATAGGGCCCGCCTTGTACCACCAACGTTGCACTATCGCCAGTTGGACAAAGCAAGTTTGGGCCGGCAATCAAAGGCGAAACCGGTGGTGCATATGCAATGGTATGAGAATCGGTTTTAGTACATCCGTTTTGGTCTGTCACAGAGAGTGTATAAGTGCCTGGTCCTGTAATCGGAATGGGGCTAAAAACACCACCAGAACCAGGATTCCAACTAAAACTTTGGAGGTCATAGCCACCCACATCTACGGTAATTTCGCCAAAATCACCAAAACAAATGACGGTAGGTCCTTGTATTACCAGTGGTCCATCATAAAAAGGCAAGGTGCTATAGTTATTCAAGTGGTGATCACAGCCAAAACCGGCATCGTCATAACTGTACGACAACCCGCCAGGAACCACAATTTTATGGGCGTTTTGCCCTGTAGACCAAGGAACCACAATGGGGGTATTCACGCCGCCGGGAGTTTGTAAAAAAGCGCCCAGTGTTATTGTTTTATCGGTACAATTCACCAGGGCCTCCACTACGCACCGCAAGTGACCTTCCATTTCAAGGGAAGCAATCGAATCTGCGGGTGGATTATCTGGAAATGTTGTTGCCTGTGCCGGAAATGCACGTAAAATGAGCAGCAGGAAGACAACGAAGTATTGGGTAGTTTTGTGTAGCATTGGGCACATAGGCATAGATTGTTTTTCGCTTTGAAAGTTGGGTACTGTTCTTATAACAGCAAGTAGGTTAATCGAAGGTACAACGCAAAATTAAATTTTGAAAAAGTTTTTAAATGGGATATTTAGTTAGATGCTGTTGAGGACTTATTTGCTGCCTTTTTTATAAAAAATATCCTTTTTTTTGTTGGGGGGTTATGCTAAATCCTTATTTTTATTGGGATAAAATTAAAAAGGCCCACAAACATATTGCAGTGCAAAATGTCTGTGGGCCTTCAAATAGCCAATAATATTTTATGATTTAGTCTTTTTTCCGACCGCTGCGCACCCGGTTTACGAAAGCATCTGCGATAGACGGGTTGGCCGCCACCACTTCATAGGTTTCACCGTCTTTCATTTTTATTTGGGTGTCTTTGGGTTTTAAGCCCAACAGCAAGTCGTTAAAACGGGTACTGCTCGATACAACATTGAGTGCACCCGATTGATACCCAAAGAAATACCATAAGTCCGCGCTGGCCTTGATGTACAAATAAAAGCGATCGTCCTGGCTGCCCGGCATTTTATACTCCACAAAAACGGTCATGGTTTTATTGATGGGTTGGCCATTGATCGAAATTACCGGTATTTTATCCTCTAAATTGAGGAAGGATTGGTATTCCTGGTTCCAAATCACATTATGACGTCCAAGCATGAAACTGTATTTGTTGTCGGCTTTAGGCAACACAATCAGGTTGTTACGCATATTCGCCATCGACTCTTCTACTTCCTTATCGTCGGTGATAAAGTGGTTGAGCATCGGCGTGTAAAAGGCGGCATTGGTGTTGTAAATGGCGGGTGGCATGTCAAATGTAACTGCGTTGATTTCATTGAGCATCAAATCATACAACACTTTTGGAATGGTCATTTCCATGGCCGTCATGAACTCCCCATTAATGGTATAGCTCGTAGAGTCGGTGATGTTGTTAAAATCGGATTTCAAACGCCCCGCACCCGTAACTTTCATATACGCCAGTCCGGAACCGAGGTTGAGCGGTCCTTCTGCAACCACCGTACCAACCCGGTTGTCAAAAATCATCTTGGCACCCCGCCGGGCATTACCGACCACACGGGCAGAGTCCCCAAAAATAAAGCGGTCGGTTTTAGGCTCATATTTCATCACACCTTCACAATCCATGAGGGCCCGGTCCACCCGCGCATACGCAGGCAGCAACACGCGCGGGTAGGCTTCACCCGTTTCGCGTGAGAGGTAAAAACCCGTCACCAAGGGATCGCCGTCTTCGTTTTTGGCATTTTTAATACGCAGGGTAGGGTCGTTTTTATCTACCTCGGTATAAACGCTAAACCACTGATTGTTAGGTAGTTTTGAGGCTTCCAGTTTGGCAAAACCTTCAAAACGCATATTCTTTTGATTGGCCTTCAAAATCGCCTGTCCTTTAAAAAGGGATTTTACGTCCATCCGGAAACTGTCTTTCTCTGCAATGTCACCTGCCGCAGTAGTCAATACGTTTTTAGTGTTGGGGGTACCAGGGCCACGGCGCTCACCTACAATGTTGTTGAAAAACACTTCTTGCTCGTGCTCCGGTATATTGTATTCGTAATAACCCGTCGCTTTGTATAGTTTTTTACCCATAATATCGATGGTGGCGCGGTTAATCGTGTGGTACCGGTTTACCGTATCCGCAATGATTTTCGCATTGGTCAACTGCTTCATTTTACCACCCGAAAGAATCTCTATGTCTACCGAATCGGGATAAATATACGCATCTGCCGATTTGATTACTTTCACGCCACCCACTTTGAGCAGGTTGGTTTTCATGTCGTACAAGGCCGTTTTACCCGAAAATGCAAGCGAGTCTTGGGCTGGATCAATGGAAACGAAAGCACCCGGTTTTTTCTCATCAGCCTTAAACTTGATTGTTTTTTCACGCATGTCCCAGGTAAATTCATTCATCGACGTGCGGTATTGGTCGAGCGGCAGGGTAGTGGTCGCACTTTCCGAATTGGCTTTAAAGAAACCGGTTTGTTTGTCAAAATCCAGTTCGCCATCTACATTGCGGGAGTCGAACGCGATCCCTTGGCCATCCAATGATTTAATTTCGAGGTTGGCCGTATCAGCACTGGCCTGAAACGGTCCATAAGAGATGATTTTAGAGGTTAATTTACCCTCCGCCCATTCAAACTCCCCTTTGCCTTTCAAACCAGAGGGCGTCAGGATCAAAATGCCCTTGTGCGTGTACCCAGGCGCGCGAAACAAATCAAAGGCCTTTCCTTTACTTTCTACATACATGGAGTCTTTGAACGGTAGCCAGTTTACCGATACGTTTTCACCTGCGGCTTGGGGTACTTTTACGGCACTTGCACGGTCTTCGGTCATGAAAAACTTTTTCGCCGTACCTGTTGTTTGTCGGGGCCGGAAAACCAAATCCTCCGATTCTATATCCGCCGTCAAGTATTCCAGTTTGCCTTTTCCCAAAAAGCCTTTGTTGCTCAAATCAAGGGTGCCTGTAAAATTACCCTTTTTAGAATACGTCGTGTAACCAACGGCAGGGGTTCGGTGCACAAAACCAAAGGATTTGTCCTCTGTACGCACCACAATGGTTTCCTTAAACGGCGGGAAAATGGTGGCAGGAAACAGTTCGCCCCGAAATTTTAGTTGTTCTTTGGTATAACTATCCAAGCCATTGAACGAAAACGGGTCCAGTTTAAAGTAAAAGGAGTCGCGTTTGTACACCCCGCGCTGGGTTTCGGGCCGATCATAAAAGACAAAAGAGGGCTTTTTCGTTTGCAAAGAAGGGAAAATCGACAATTCTTCTTTACCCGATTTATTGTTCGGCGCATCCACCAGCAACACCCCCGATACCAATTCGACCGAGGAGTTCATGGCATTTGCGACAGGCTGACCATCTTTGGTGATTTTGTCGGGTTCGGGCAAATAAAAATCCAGGAAACGCACAGAATCAAACGCTACCTGGTACGATTCGTAGGTAAATTGCATATCCGTACCCTGAAACAAGGCAAAACCGGCAAAAAGTTTGCCCCCAAAGCGCATGTCGCGGTTTTTCAGCAGGGTAACTTCTTTTTCATTCGGAATCAATCCCACTTTTTGACGCTGGCTTAATTCAATCTTTTTTACCTCATAGATATCGGTCTCCTTGGTTTTGAGGTCGAGTTTCGCATTAGCTTTGGTGCTCGATGATTGAATGTTGATGCCATCGTAGTCCTTTTTTCCTTGGGCGGCGAGGGCGTAATGGGTCAGTTTATCGCGCAGTTCGATTTGGTGTTTGGAAAAGTCGTAGTTGATAAAACCGCCAGCAACCAACTGTGCGAGCAGCGACTGGATGCTTGAATAGTCGAATTTGGGATTGATCGCCCGGGCAAAATCATTGTCCGAAACAATGTTGGTCCCTTTTTCCCGCGACAAGATAAACAGGGTCGAAATCGGGTTTTGTGAGGCCAAATGCTGCATCTGTTCGTACTGCTTAAGGTCGAAGAAGTTGCTGCTTTCAAACTGCACGGTTTGTTCAATACCCTTGGCGGTACCGGTGCGAGCCCCAATTTCGAGCGAATCCTGGTTTAAGTGCCAGGAAATTTTGTCGGTATTGAGGTTCATATTGTAAAAAGACGAGAAAAACGGGTTCCGTTCGGAGCCTTTTTCTCCCCGTGTCAAATTGATCACCTGCCCCGGAATATCCACCCGGAAGTCGACCGATGGGTGGAACAAACTGTCGGTATCCATAAACAATTTGGCGTTTACCTCTTGCGCGACGATACTCACCTCGCGTTTGATGATAAACAACGCGCCACTGCCTAGAAAAACCTTTTGCCGTTTTTTATTGTAAATGGTCACCTTGGCTTTTTCTGTAGCAGAACCAAACCCGTACAAGGAGCTACCTTCCAACCTAAAGCCACCGACATACTCAATGCCATCGCCTATTTTGCTGATTTTCAGGTTTTTGTCAAACGATTCAAACCTTGGAAACTGAAAGTTGGCTTTGTTGGAACCGGTTACTACATTGTGTTCAAAACTACCATTAATGGTTCGTGCACCAAAATAGAGGGGGTAATTGAAGCGAACGGTATCGCAAAGGAAACGCGGCTTTTGGGTTTCAACTTTGTAGTTGGTTAGTTCGGCCGCCACGGTGGTATCCAGCCCCACTTCGGCCCAATTGACGCGACCACCTTTGCCGACCCACAAATTGTCATACGGCAGGTAATAACCGGAAGTACGGTACACAATCAGCGAATCCTGTTTGCGGCCGCCAATCAAGTCGACGCCCTTACAAACCAGCCGGGGTTTGTTGTCGGTATTGTCAAAAGTGAACGATCCATTTTTAATTTTCCAGGTGACGGAGCCGCCTTCCCCTGTTTTCATAGCGCGTTCTTCCATAAAGCCCACTGAAAATTCTAGGAGTTGGGCAATCGGCTTGGTGCGTCCTTTTTCCAGGCTCGATAAAGCGTTTTCCGTAAAAATATGCCAGTTTTCAAACAGGCTGGTATCGGAGGCTACCAAGGCTGCATTGACGGCATTGAGGTAGTTTTTGTAATAAGGGAAGGGGGCCAGTTTTTGTTCGGCCAGGTAATTGGCGGTTTTAACAACGCGCACCATTTTACGCGGCGGCACCAAACCCGTTTTGTAATATTTTTTAAAAACCGAATAGGCCTCTTCCAGGTCTGGCCGCTTGGAGGCGGTCATGAAATCGCCCAATTCCTTCATAAAATCCTCTGGTTTGTCCGAAAATTTAGTAGGTAATTGTGCGAAAACAAGGTTAGGATACGCAAAAGCGGCAAAAAATATAAGCCACAACAGGTTGCGCAAGGGGCAAGGTGTAAAAGAATGATTCATGGCGATGAAAATGTATAAACCTGGAATAAAATGAATGGTAAAAAAAAGATCAACACAAGAAACAAAGGTTTGCGGTGTTCCTAGGGAGTTGAAAAGACGAAAAAAAGAACGCAGAATGTTTCCACTACGACACAAGCACCAATGCTTTTAACGCCAAAAGTCGGAAATTGATGATATTTGAGCCGATTAAAAATAAATATATTTTAATTGTTCTAAATGTGTTTGGCCAATGGGGTTCAAATTTTGGTGGGTTAAATGGACCGTATGGGAGTTTTATCCGATTTGGTTAGCCAATATTCCAGTATTTGGTATTTTCGTGTGGTTTGCCTTGCGTGCCCGGAATTTGCTCTTTTTTACCAATGTAAATCCGGCGATTCCGCTTTCGGGCGCTTTGGGGGAGTCCAAATCGGCCATTTTAGATTTGATACCCAAATCGTTGTTGCCCAATACCCTGGTAGTCGAACCGGGTATTACCGCCGCCGCCCTGGCGCAGCAATTAGAACAACAAGGGCTTCATTTTCCGATCGTCGCCAAGCCGGATATCGGGGAGCGTGGTTTTTTAGTGCAAAAAACCATGCATTTTGATGCGTTGATGCAACATTTGCAGCGTTTTCCGGTGCGTTTTATTTTACAGGAAATGTTACAGGAACCCATAGAATTAGCCGTGTTATTCCATCGATTTCCTGCAATTGCGCATGAAAAGCCGCGTTTTGACATTACTTCTGTGTGCATCAAATCCTTTCTTTCCGTAACCGGAGATGGGGTCCAAACGGTGCGCAGTCTGATGGAAATGGATGCCCGATCGGCTTTTCAGATCCTGCGTTTTGAAAAGGAACATCCCGCATTGTTGCAACAAGTGCCGGAAAAAGGGGCAGTTTTGTTGTTGGAGCCGATCGGAAATCATGTACTGGGCACCCGTTTTATCAACGGCAACCATTTGATTGATGGGGCATTGATCCGGGCATTTGAACCTGTTTGCAATCAAATTCCCGGGGTGCTTTATGGGCGATTTGACTTGAAATGTGCCTCTTATGAGGCCTTGAAGCGGGGGGAATTCAAGGTTATGGAATTAAACGGGGTTTTTGGGGAGCCTGCGCATGTGTACGATCCGAATTTTGGCATGCTGCGCGCTTACCGCGATTTTTATCGGCACTGGTTGATCCTGTTTCAGTTACATCGGGCCCAACTACGGCTTGGGGTACGCCCAACTGGTTTTTGGAATTCCTTGCGCCTGTTTAGGGCGTACTTTCGGTATAAAGAAATGGTAAAAGGCTATAAAACGGCTTAAGAGAAGTTTAGAAAAAATGAACCCTCGATTAAAAAACAACTACCTTTGCGCCGCAAAACAGGAGTTTTCCTGATTCCATCACAAAGGGCTTGTCAAAAAGCAAACCCTAAACGCCATTTCTTCATGGTCATTGAACCTAACAAAGTAGTGTCTGTACACTACACCCTGACTGAAGGTACTGCCGAAGGTCAACTTGTAGAATCTACCCAAGGCAACGAGCCGCTTGCGTTCATTTTCGGCATTGGTGCCATGATTCCTGATTTCGAACAGCAACTTTCGGGCCTTAAAGCGGGCGATACCTTTGCTTTTGGTATCCCAGCAGCCAACGCTTATGGTGTGTATGATGAAACTGCCGTGGTAGAAGTACCTAAGCATATTTTTGAAACGGATGGTAAAATCCCGGAAGGCTTGTTGGAAATCGGCAATATGCTGCCTTTAACAGACCAAGACGGTAACCACTTCCAAGGTATGGTTGCTTTTGTTGGCCTCGAAACAGTAAAAGTCGACTTCAATCACCCGATGGCAGGCGTAGACCTGTTTTTTACAGGTAATGTAGAAGGCGTACGGGACGCAGAAGCGGCCGAACTGGAACACGGCCATGTGCACGGCGCAGGCGGTCACCAGCACTAAATCGCCTATTTTTCATTGGTATTTGGGAAGGCCTGGAAACTGTTGCCTTATTTTTTTGGTAAATTTCCAGGCCTTCTATGTTTTTGATCAAATCAAAAAATTAGCCTGCTCCTGAACCGAGCAGCGTGGTTATGGGAAATCATACAAATCAATCCTTGCAGCGCCTGTCAATGGCCGGACTGATCATCACTTTAGGTATTATTTACGGTGATATTGGCACTTCTCCACTTTATGTAATGAAAGCCATCGTTGGAGAAGGTGCACTCATTGATCGACTTGTAGTCTTGGGCGGGGTGTCATTGGTGTTCTGGACACTTACCCTCCAAACCACGGTTAAATACGTTTTACTTACGCTTCGAGCCGATAATAAAGGCGAGGGGGGCATTTTCTCCTTGTACACCCTCGTACGCCGGCGCGAAAAATGGTTGTTGTACGCCGCGATTCTGGGCGGTGCCGCCATGATTTCGGATGGTATGATTACCCCGCCTATTTCTGTTTGTGCCGCCATTGAAGGCCTAGAACTGAAATATAAAGGAATTCCAACGGTAGAGATTGCCTTAGCCATCATTTCCCTCCTGTTTTTTGTGCAACGCTTTGGGACGGCAGCCGTCGGTCGCGGATTCGGACCGATCATGCTGGTTTGGTTTACTACCTTGGGCGCTTTGGGTATTTTGCTCATCAGCACCAACTGGCAGGTACTTGAAGCCTTGAGCCCACATTACGGCTTGCAATTACTGATGCACAACCCCAAAGGCGTCTTGATTTTGGGGGCGGTGTTTTTGTGTACCACGGGTGCCGAGGCTTTGTATGCAGACCTTGGGCATTGCGGCCGTCAAAACATACAGATTAGTTGGATTTATGTAAAGATATGCCTGGTACTCAATTATTTGGGGCAGGCAGCCTGGTTGTTGCAACACGTGGGAACCCACCTGGATGAAAATCCGTTTTATGGTATGATGCCCACCTGGTTTTTGTGGCCCGGGATTATTATTGCCACTTTGGCAGCCATTATTGCCAGTCAGGCCCTTATTTCCGGGTCATTTACCCTGGTTTCCGAGGCGATTCGCCTGGGACTTTTGCCTAAAATGACGGTAAAATTCCCAACATTCCTGAAAGGACAAATTTACATTCCGGCAGTCAACACTTTTTTGTGGTTGGGTTGTGTGAGTGTGGTATTGTATTTTCACGAAAGTTCAAAAATGGAGGCCGCTTATGGTTTGGCCATTGTGCTTGCGATGTTGTGTACCACCATTTTGCTGGCCAATTGGTTGGTCATTCGCCGCACCAATGAGATTCTGGTGTGGTTTATGCTCATTTTTTATCTTTCCCTGGAGTTGCTGTTCTTTTATGCCAACGCCTCCAAATTTGCCGAAGGTGGTTACGTTACGGTGATCATGACGGCGCTTTTATTCGGTTTGATGTTGCTTTGGGTAAAAGCAAAACGTATCCGTCAAAGCTATTCGGATGAAATTCGGATCAGAGACTTTTTGGACCAACTGATTACCCTCAGCAATGACGAGTCGATCCCAAAATTCGCTACCAACCTGGTATTCCTCACCACCGCCAAACACCCGAAAAAGGTGGAGGCAAAAGTGTTGTATTCCATCCTGCAAACGCAACCCAAACGCGCCGATGTGTATTGGTTTGTGCACATTCAAACTACGGACGAGCCTTATACCATGCAATATGAGGTAAATACCATTGCACCTGACGATGTGTACAAGGTGATTTTCCGCCTAGGCTTCCGCGTGCAACAGCGCATGAACGTATTCATGAACAAGGTCGTAGAAGAACTGGTGGAAAATGGCGAATTAACCGTTTATTCCCGATACCACACTGCTTCCAATAAATACCCAACAGGAGATTTTCGTTTTGTTCTGATTGAAGAGTTCTTATCGAACGAAAACGAAATGCCTTGGCGCGAGCAAATCATTATTTCGGCTTACCTGACCATGAAAGGTTGGGTGTCTTCGCCTAAAAACTGGTTCGGGCTCGATTCGGACTCTGTTGAAGAGGAAAAAGTGCCGTTGTTACTTCAGCCTGTGAAGGAAGTGAAGTTGCAACGCATCAACCGAAAGGCGGGCAGTTAATGCGCCACTAGGTCGCCACTAGGTGTGAAAGGTGAAAAAGTAGTTTGCGCCAAAATTCCAGATCATCACGATGCCGGTGGCCGCTAATTTGGCTGGATAAAACTTGACGCCCCGTTGCTCATTCAGCACATAGATAATAGCGTTATTCAGCCCTAAGCCTAAGAGGGCTACCAACAGAAATTTTCCAAACTGCAGGGCAATGCTCGGATCGGTACTGTGAAACGTCCAAAGCCGGTTGAGGATGTAATTGCTGACCACTGCTGCCATAAATCCGCAGCTATTGGCCACATATTGGTTGATTTTTAGTTTTTCCTTGCCTATCCAGGTAATACCAAAATCTACCCCCACACCGGAAAGGCCCACTACCCCAAATTTGATAAATTTTATAAAAAGTTCTTGCATACGATCGGGTTCGGCGTTTTGGGAACGTTGAAAAAGTCGTTTTGCGCTTGTTTACTGTGCTTGCCTTTGGTCGAGCCGCCACACCAGGCGCACGGTAATCCAAATCCAAAGGGCAATACAAGGAGCGGCTTTCAAGACATAAGGTTGCACCCACTGCTCCCGCCACATGCGGGGAAACAAATCGGTGGGCGTAAGGGACGCAAAGATAAAAACCAGCGCCAATAATCCTGTATCCCATTTCCCAGGTTTTGAAAGGCTGCAATACCATAAGGCTGCGCCACACAAGGCAATCACAAACGTGGGCGACTCGGCCTTGTGGTTAAAAATGACCACCCATATCAATAAACTTGCCCACAAAGCCAGTCGATTGGGCCAAATCGGATTTTTACCCGTTTGATACACGGTAAGCAGCAACGATAAAATGCCAAAAATACTGATCAGCAGTTTGGGCGGCATCAACCCGAACCAGGTTTGTAACCAGCCTTGTACGGAAAGCCCAATCGAGGCTGCGTGATCTTCGTTGAGCAGCACGCCCCACCATTGATACAGTTGAATTAAATAAGTCGGACTGGCAATTACTAACGGAATGCAGGTAAAAAAAAGGCACCAAACCAACAGCCACAGGCTAAATTTGAGCCGATTGGGGTATATCCACGCTAAAGGAGCCGCAAAAATGCCGAACACTTTTAAAAATGTTGCCGCCGCCACTACACCGGCCGCTTGAATTTGTCGCTGGCTTTCTAATGCCGCAAAACTGAGCAAAATCAATCCCAGGGTGAGTCCGTTGCTCTGGCTGTTTTGGAGCGAAACCAACATTTCGGGAAACATAAACCAGGCACAGAAAATTTGCTGCGTTTTACTCAAACCCTTTAATTGCATCAAGGCATACAAGGGCAGCAGCGCATTCAGTAAATTCCACAAGGGAAGTCCCAGAAAATCGGGCAATGCATGAAATGGGGCCATCCCGAGTGCAAAAGCAGGGCTATATTTGTATAAATCCCATTGCTCGCCTTGAAAGGATGCGTAAATATTTTGCCCCTGGAGCAGGTGTCGAAAGGCGTTTTTAAAGATCAGGTAATTTTCGTAATCGGTCGGATAAGGAACAATCTTTTGATGGGTAAGCCAGAGCCGCTGAACGGACACCAGTATCGCTGCCAACGCATAAATCCCCCAAAGGACGCCTTCCTGTTGCCAAATCCGTTTCACCCTTAGTTGCGGTCGCTTGTTTTTTTATTGCGCTGCACCTCCAACACATCCGGAAGGGCTTTGAGTGTTTCAATAAGTTGTTCTGCACCTATTTGCTTGGGATCGTATGCCAAAAGCCAGATGTTTTCGGCCGAAACACGCCGTATTAAGCGCAGTTTTACATTTTGGATACCCGTGACCCAGTTGCCGGCATTGACCTCCGTTTTTAATTTTACAATCAATTCGGGTGCGTCGGCAGGCAGGGCATTGGGGTCTATCCCTTGTTTTACCGACAGTCCATGCGCTTCCGCCAGGTTTTTAACCAAGGCCTCCAGCTCGAGCAGCGGTTTGGGGCGATCAATACTACCCATTACGCTGTGCTGCTTTTCGCCTTCCATCACGGTAAAGCTGGCGTAGGGTGCATCTGCCACCTGACTTTCAATGCGTTCCGGATATTGCCAGAGGTTTACGGCGGCCACCTGCTTTTTTAACTGGTTCAGTTCGGCAGGCGTTACGTTTTTTTCTGCCATGCCCATCAGCGCTACATTGCCTTTGCCTTCGTACGAAAAAACACCGTTATTATAAAAAGTGAGGATGTAAGACGGGCAAAAACCTCGGCAACCATACTGCTGAAATGCAAGAAATGGTGTTTTATCATTTTTATCGGGCATTGCTTTCTGGCTTTTACAGGCCAAAATACTGAAAAGGCTTAGTATCCCAAAGCAAAAAATAGTTCGGATCATGGTGCTTGCGTTCTTTTGATCAAAAGTAGGAATTTATCCCCAAACAAATCAGGCAATTGCCTGCTGGAGGTCGGCGATTAAGTCCAGCGGATTTTCAATCCCAACCGACAATCGAATCAAGCCATCGGTAATGCCGTTTTGTGCGCGTACCTCCGGGGCTACATGCAGGTGCGAAGAAGACGCAGGATGTAAAATGAGGGTATCTACATCGCCCAAAGTAGGGGCTAATGCGCACATGGTTACTTTATTCATGCATTTCAGGCCCGCTTCCAAGCCGCCTTTTAATTCAAAACTCAACATGCCGCCGAAGCCGCCTTTCATTTGTTGTAAAGCCAAAGCATGATCCGGGTGTGTGGGCAATCCCGGGTAATTGACGCGCGCTACTGCGGGGTGTTTTACTAGGAATTCGGCTAAAGCCTGGGCATTGCTGCAATGCCGTTCCATCCGTAAAGACAACGTTTTCAAGCCATTGCTGGTCAACCAGGCTTCAAAAGGAGAGCAATTCGTACCGGCCAGTTTCATCGCATTCCACACTTGTTTTTGCATACGCTCCGGATCGCCGCCTACGACCACGCCAGCGATGCTGTTGCCATGCCCATTGAGGTATTTGGTGGTTGAGTGTATGACGAAATCGACGCCCAATGCCAAAGGTTGTTGCAATAAAGGGGTGGCAAACGTATTGTCAATCGCACACAGGGCATGGTAGCGATGGGCCAGTTCAGCCAGGGCGCGAATATCTACACAGGCCAGGGTAGGGTTGGCCGGCGTTTCGCAATATAACATCTGGATACCGGGATGGGCCTTCAGCAGAGATTCTACCTGATTCAGATCGGTCAGATCGGTCAGGATCGTCTCTACTCCAAACTGCTTGAATAGTTTGACCAACAATTCGGTAGTGCCACCGTACAAATTGCCTTGGGAAAGCACCGTGTCGCCCGCTTTCAAGACGCCAAACAGCAAGGTTGAAATAGCAGACATCCCACTCGATGTCATCACACCGCGGGCCGGGATATTTAATCCATAAGCCTCCAGGTCTGCAATTTTTTGCCCCACCGAATCTACGGTTGGGTTGGCATAGCGGCTGTAGGCATGTCCGGAGGTAATATTTTTAAAAATATCAATACCCGCTTCGATGTTGTCAAATGAAAACGAAGAAGTGGCGTAAATGGGCAGGATATGCGGATCAGTAGTCCGGCCTTCCGAACCTTCTTTTACTACAAAAGAATCGATATTCATGCGGTGGGTGGCTGAAAATGAAGGAATTATGGCTGCTTTCGCTTGGGTACAGGGTCGTCCATATCGCGGGTGCTCCAAGGGTGGCAGCGCAAAATGCGTTGGATGCCCATATAAGTACCCTTGATGGGGCCCCATTCTTCAATGGCCTCAATGGCATAGTGGGAGCAGGTGGGATTGTACCTGCATTTGTTGTTGCCCAACAGCGGCGATAAGGTCCATTGATAAATCCGAATCGGGAAAATGAAGACTTTTTTAATTATTTTGCCAATCATGGTTCAACATTCAGGCAGTGAATTTATACCCGACCCCGCGGATGGAGTGGAAAAAAATCGGCTCCTTGGCGTCTTCTTCAAAATATTTGCGAAACGCCAGGATAAAATTATCAATGGTGCGGGTACTTGGAAACACATCATACCCCCAAACGGCTTGTAAAATTTGATTTCGACTGACGACCTCATTTTTGCGTTCTACCAGCAATTTGAGTAACATCGCTTCTTTTTTAGTGAGCGTGATGTTATCTCCACGCCAGGTCGTCGCTTCAAAAGTATGAAAGTTTACCTTGTTTTTGCCAAATTCGTACAATTCCAGGGCTTCTCCCTTTACGCGTTGGCTGCGGCGCAACAAAATACCGATGCGCAACAACAACTCTTCCAGGTTAAACGGCTTGGTAATATAATCGTCGGCGCCCTTTTTCAGGCCTGTGATGCGTTCCTGGGCCATGTCTTTGGCGGTCAGGATCACAATAGGTACTTCTGTGTTGGTGAGGCGCACTTGTTCCGTTATGGTAAACCCATCCACATCGGGCAGCATCACGTCGAGCAATAACAAATCAAAATGTTGACCACCAATGTATTCTAGTGCTTTTTTCCCGTTTCCGGTGCTTACTACCTCGTAACCTTCCAGTTCGAGGTTGAGCCGGATGGCATCCCGGATATTATCTTCATCTTCTACAAGCAGAATCCGCATGTTCGTTTTGGGCTAATTGTTTAAAAGGAAACGCGGCGACCGGGTTTTTGTTTAGTCGCCGCGTTTTCCACGGTATTACATTCCTAAATCAAGGTTGTGTTTTTCATGCCAGGGCAAACCATCGAGGTTCAAACGCTCCATAAATGGATCCGGATTGAGTTGTTCTACGTTAAACACGCCTTTACCCGACCAGTTGCCCGTAAGGATCATGCGTGCGCCAATCATGGCAGGAACGCCGGTGGTGTAACTTACTGCCTGGGTGCCGGTTTCGCGGTAAGCATCTACGTGCGAGCAGTTGTTCCACACATAATAAGTGGCCTCTTTGCCGTCTTTGATGCCTTTGATGCGGTTGCCAATGCTGGTGAAGCCGGTGTAATTTTCGCCGAGTTCTTCTGGTTTTGGTAACACGGCTTTTAAAAACTCCAACGGCACAATGTCCAAGCCTTTAAAGCGTACGGGTTCGATACCCGCCATGCCGATATTTTGAATCACGCGCAGGTGCGTCAAGTATTGTTCGCTGAACGTCATCCAAAAACGCGCGCGTTTGAGGGTCGGGAAATGTTTTACCAAGCTTTCCAGTTCTTCATGGAAAATGAGGTACGAGCGTTTTGGGCCAATTTCCGGGTAGTCGATATCTTTCCAGATTTCGTGTGGCTCGGTTTCGATCCACTGGCCATTTTCCCAGTATTTGCCGCGTTGTGTTACCTCCCGGATGTTGATTTCGGGATTGAAATTGGTCGCAAACGCTTTGCCGTGGCTGCCAGCATTGGCATCTACGATATCGAGTTCGTGCAGTTCGTCGAAGTAGTGTTTTTTTGCATAGGCCGTGTACACGCTGGTTACGCCCGGATCGAAGCCACAACCCAACAGGGCCATGATGCCTTTCTTTTCGTAGCGTTCCTGATACGCCCATTGCCAGGAGTATTCAAATTTTGCCACATCTTTGGGCTCGTAATTGGCGGTATCCATGTAGTTTACGCCCATTTCCAAACAAGCATCCATAATGGGCAAGTCTTGGTAAGGAAGCGCTACATTGATTACGAGGTCGGGCTGGAACTTTTTGAGGAGTGCGATTGTTTGTTCCACCTGATCGGCATCGAGACGGGCGGTTTTAATTTTGCGGCCACCATACGCCTGGTAAATTGAATCGGCGATGGCGTCGCATTTTTTCTTGGTGCGGGAAGCGAGCATAATATCGCCAAAAACATCGCGATGTTGGGCGCATTTGTAGGCAACAACCCGACCTACACCACCTGCACCGATAATCAGAACTTTGTTAGACATGGGAAAATGGAATTAAACGACACGTTTTTCTTAAAGTGTGTGCAAAAGTAGAGAAACCGCCTATTTTTGGGGGGCTATTTTGGAAATAATTTCGTTCTACACCCATTATTTTTGTCCCAAATTTTTCATGCAACCGAAGTCCTTACCTGTTTTTCAAGAAATTGCCTTCAATCCGAATTTTATTGAAGAGTATGTTCCAATGCAAAGCCTGCATCCGATGGTTTTCGACCGCTTTTGTGCAGATGGTTGGTGCTATTGGGCGGATTTGCTGTTTCGGCGCAACCATTGGGAATGGCGTGGACAACCTTGTCGCGTGGTACTTTTGCGCATTGATTTACAGCATTTTACCTTGAGCAAAAGTCAGCGGAAATGCCTTCGCCGCAACGCCGATTTACAGATGCTGGCGTCGCCTTTGCATATTACGCCCAAGCACGAGGATTTATTTGAAAAACACGCCCATCGGTTTCACCACAATCGTCCCATGTCAATCTACGGCTTTTTTAGTCCGTGGAGCCATTTGATGCCCTGCTCCGGCGCTCAAATAGAGGTATTTCGTGAAAATCAGTTGATCAGTGTCAGTTATTTTCACTTAGGCCATGAGAGTATGGCAGGCAATTATTGCGTGTACGATCCGGAAGAAAGTGCACGCAGTTTGGGTACGTTTACCATGCTGCTGGAGTTGCAAATGGCCAAACGATTGGGTAAACGCTATTATTACCCGGGCTTTGTGTATGATTTGCCCAGTGAATTCGATTATAAATTGAATTTCAACAGCATGGAGTATTTTGATTGGTGGGGAAATTGGTATCCGGTGGAGCGTTTGCCGGTGCGCGATTGGCGTGAAGCCTGGACGATTGATCCGCCGACCTTTTAAACTCGGTAAAAAATGTGCAACTTTGCACCACCTTTTGAGTTAAGAGGAGCATATAAATCCATAAATCTTTTGAATTTTACCGAATTTGATCTTGATCCAGACCTATTAGACGGTTTGGATGCCCTGAATTTTAAAACCGCCACCCCCATTCAGGAACGCGCCATCCCTTTAATTTTAGCAGGGAAAGACCTAATAGGCGTTGCGCAGACGGGTACTGGCAAAACAGCGGCCTTTGTTTTACCGGTTTTGCATAAAATATTGACTTCTAATGAAGCCAATTACACCCAGGCGCTTGTTATTGTACCCACCCGCGAACTGGCCTCTCAGATAGAAAAAGTGATTGAAGCCTATTCCTATTTTACGGGTGTATCTTGTATTGCCATTTATGGCGGTGGAAAAGGCGCGGAGTTTACACAGGAAAAAGTAGCGCTTACCAGTGGTGCAGATATTATCATTGCCACGCCGGGGCGTTTGATCGCCCACATGAACCTGGGTTATGTTAATTTTTCCCGTTTGCGCTTTTTGATTCTCGATGAAGCCGACCGTATGCTGGATATGGGTTTTCAGCCCGATTTATTGACGATTATTGGAAAAGTAAATCCGCAGCGTCAAAGTTTGATGTTTTCGGCTACCATGCCGCCTTCGGTGCTGAAATTAGCGAAAACCATGCTGCGTAATCCGGAAATGATCACCATTGCACTGTCTAAACCGGCAGAAGGGGTTTCGCAACATGTATATATGGTGCAGGATCGCTTAAAAATTCCTTTGTTGACTGATATTTTAAAAGATAAAGGCGGACAACGGATTGTGATTTTTGGCTCTACAAAACTGGCCGTGAGTATGGTGTTCAAGCAATTGAACGCGCGCCGTTTTTCGGTGGGCCAAATCAGTTCCGACCTGGAGCAAAGTGAGCGCGAGCAAGTGATGCTCGATTTTCGCAACCGCAAAGTAGATATTCTCGTTGCTACCGACGTTTTGAGCCGGGGCATTGACGTAGACGGTATCGATATGGTCATCAATTACGATGTGCCCCGCGATGCGGAAGATTATGTGCATCGGATTGGACGTACGGCCCGGGCCGAACGCAAAGGCGCTGCACTTACGTTGATTTCGCCTGTGGATAGTTTGCGGTTTAAGCGCATTGAAGCCCTGATTGGAAAGCCGGTGGAGCGATTGCCTTTGCCCGAACATTTGGCGGCAGAAGCGGCGAAAATGAAGGAGGAACCGCGTAAAAGTACCGGATCTTCTGGGCGGAGTGGTCGACCGGGTAATACCGGACGATCCAAAACGGGGCCGAAGAAAAAGTAGGGGTGCCCCTTGCGGGCACCCGCGCCAAGCGATAGCGAGTGGGCGGCCGCGCGAGGGTGGGCGACCGCGAGTTTGGGCGGCCGCGAGGGCCGCCCCAACGGGTCGGCCCCCACCGAATAATAAAATAGGGCGGCCGCGAGGGCCGCCCCAACCATAATCTAACCGGGCAACCGCCAGGGAGGGCGACCGCGAGGGTCGCCCCGACGGGTCGCCTCAACTTTAATCTAAATGGGCGGCCGCGAGGGTCGCCCCGACTATCATGTCTTATAATCCAAAGCTTCATCACCGGCGCAGCATCCGTTTACGCGGATACGATTACAGCCAACAAGGCGCCTATTTTATTACGCTCTGTCTCCAAAACAGACGACACCTGTTTGGCCGTGTTCACAACAAAACC